>JBCCFA010000134.1:0-9754 GCA_039029975.1 Pseudomonadota bacterium | reverse complement strand
GTGCTGAGTAAATAATTGGCTGAGCGAAATGCACATCAACCGGTCGAATGTGGCTTCACGCAAGCTTTCGCCGATCGGCGTTTGGCGTGATTAATCGTTTCTATCTTCCAGTCTTGCGCGAATATTCGCTGATCGCGCGGCCTTAGTTTGAGAAACCCGATTCCCTGCAAGTTTTAATTTTGCTGCAACCGCAAATTCCTAGCTTGGAACTTACTTATCGTCCGCCACACGCCTTTGGCTGGTGAATACTCGCCTAAAGAATTTTTAGCGTCTCGGAATCGCTGCGGTGATGGTGAATTTGAGGCCTGCAAAGGCGCTGTCAAGGCTCGGTAAACCCGCCCAAAGTGTTGCATTTAAGCAACCCATTAAACCCCGAAAATGCCGCCTTGAAACTAAGCTTTCGGCGCATACCCAACAGTATTTATAGAAATGTGGTTAAGAAGTACATAATCCTGTTTTCCTTTGCGAAAGAGTGAGCTATTCTTTCGCCAGTACGCCCCAATAAATACTCTTTTTTAGGCGTACACGTAGAGATTTGTTAGGGGAGAGGTATGAATATTCTTGAAATGCGGCAACGCTATGCCGCAGGCTTTACCACGATTGCACTGACCTTGTTTGCTGGTCAGGTTTCCATTGCGCAAGAATCGGATAGCAGCGGTAGTTCTGTTATCGACGCGCTTACCACTGAAGAAGTGGTTGTTACGGCTACTAAGAAAGCCGGCGGCGAAGCGATTCAAGATGTGCCTATTGCGATCACCGCATTTGGCGAAGAACAGCTCGACGCTTTTCAGTTGCGCGACATCTCCGGTTTAAGTTTCAAAATGCCAAACGTCGCACTAGACGAAATTGGTACCACCAAAGGGGTGGCTAACTTTACGATTCGCGGTTTGGGTGTCAACTCGTCTATCCCATCGATTGACCCGGCGGTTGGGGTGTTTGTTGATGGCGTGTATCTCGGCATGAATGCGGGCGTTATCTTCGATACGTTTGACTTAGAGTCGGTAGAAACCTTGCGCGGCCCGCAAGGCGTTTTGTTTGGCCGTAACGTCACGGGCGGTGCCGTGCTGCTGAACACCAGTGACCCAACCGATGAGTTACGCATAAAAGCAAAAATCGCTGCCGACTCTGGATTACGCGGCACCGGTGGCAACTATTACGCCCAGGGCGTGATCTCCGGGCCGATTCAAGCCGGTGTGTTGTCCGCCAAGTTTGGTATTTATGCTAACGACGATGGCGGTTGGTTTGAAAATACCATTCCGGGTGCAGTAACGCGTAAGGAAGACTTTGGTGAATCGGATACATATGTCATCCGTGGTGCGCTTAAATTTACCCCCACAGACACTTTAGAAGTCATTGCTAAATACGAACACGGCGATTCAGAAGGTGAGGGGCCTGCGGCGCAGAGTCACACCAATGGTTTAGGTATTCCGGGCCAAATCGTTAACTTCAGCCGCGACTCATTTGACTTTGCGGTTGATGAGGTGGGCTTTACCGATGCAGAGTGGGATAGCGTTAGCGCCGAGATTAACCTCGACGTGGGTTTCGGTAACGGTACCATTACTAACATCTTCGGTTGGCGTGAATTTATTCAGTTCGCCCGCAGTGATATTGATGCCCGACCCGCGTTTTTATTCCACGCCAACGTGGCGACCGATCAAAACCAAATCTCCAATGAGATTCGATATAACGGTACATTCTTTGAAGAACGCTTAAATTTCACCGCCGGATTCTATTACTTTCATCAAGAACTCGACTACGGCGAGCAACGTGACCTACTTGGTGGCGCACTCACTCAAGATGGCGGTGGCACGCAAGATCACGAAACCATAGGTGTGTTTTTACAAGGTGAATACCAGCTTACCGATAGATGGTCGTTGAACGCAGGTATCCGTTATAACGATGAAGAAAAGGACGTAGAAATTGCGTCGCTCGTTCGCAATGTCAATTCGCCTTGTACTGTCGTTGAGGGCGATTCACGCTCGCCAACCATGTGCCCAATTGATTTCCGCGACAGTTTTTCAACCTCCAACTGGGCACCCAAAGTGGGTTTAGGTTTCGAGGCGACGGACGACTTGCGCTTTTACGCGCATTGGGCTCGTTCATTCCGCGCGGGTGGTTTCAACTTCCGAAATACGGCAATCGATACGGTTAACTTCGGCCCGGGGCCGTTTGAGGATGAGCAAATTGATTCCTTCGAAATTGGCTTCAAGTCTGAACCGTTTATACCAGGCGCACGGGTAAACGGCGCGTTCTTCTATAACTTCTTAGAAGATTTGCAGCGCGAAATTAACTTAGCCGATCCGTTTGCCGGTGTTGTTCAGGTGATTCGAAACACCGCTGAAGCCGAGATCTGGGGTGTTGAGTTAGACGCTGTCATCCCAATTACCGATCACTTGGTATTGAACATGGGCATCGGTTACATCGAAGGCGATTATGAAGAACTGGATTTCGATTTGAACGGCGACGGCATGATCGACGCGGTGGACTTAGCACTAGACATTCCGCGTCTTGCGCCGTTGACCGGTAATATCGGTTTTACCTACGCCCGCATGATCCAAGGCATGGGCGAGATGGTGTTGAACTTTAACTACGCCCATCGTGATGGAGCCGCCTACACCGATAACAACTTGGGCACCTTAAACGAACAAGACCGAATTGACGCAAGTGCGTCGACTGATCTATTTAATACCGGTGCTAAGTTCACTATCTATGGCAAGAACTTAACGAACGAAGTATTACACGGAAATGATACGCAGCTGCCAGCCGTACTTGGGCCTGTGCCTACTGGCGGTACTTTTGCGCCGCTGTTACGCGGTAGACAAGTCGGTATCGAACTTCAATATGTGTACTAGGACATAGCAGTGTTAACGCTGCGCTGATAGAAAAAGCCCCAAAACTTGGGGCTTTTTTATCGCGTAGCTCATGCGCTCGCTAGTTTAGGTTCGGCAACTTCAAGGTGTCGTGGTTGCGTTTAAAACACAATCGGCAATTCAAGATACTCTTCGTAAATAAAATCGCGATGCGCTATGAGTGCATCGCTCAATGCAGCGTCACTCGCTTCATCGAGTTGTCCATACGCTGAACGCATACCCGTTGCCATAGGGCAGCGTGCGTCGTCCATCGGTGAGATAAGCCCACAGGCGCAGGCCCAATAAATATCCAAGGCCGAGAACGTGTCTCCAATCAGGAATTTTGAACCGCGCGCTTTTTGTGCGCTCAGTTGGGCATCCATCATCGTTATGCGCTCACACACTCGCTGCATGGCGTGCTTGCCCGTTTCCTCGGTATAGCCGTATTTATCGCCTAAAAATCTAAACAAGGCTTGTTGTTCTGGCGTTGCACCAGGCGCATTAATACCTGCAGGAACCATGGTTAACCGATAATCCCACACCATGCCGTTTTCGCCCATCAACTCATTCGCCAGCCCAAACATACGAATTCGATCTTCAGCATTGCTTGGAATAAGCGCGGGTTCTGCTTGTAAACGCTCCGCCAAGTGCAACTGCGCAATCCAATGGCTGCGGGGCAGCTCGTCATTCCATACGACCACGGGCAGGCTAGATTGTCCGGTCCACTCGACCAATTGGGACTGCGTGTCGTTCATGCCGATAGCAATACCGGGGGTGCCCGGATTAGATCCTTTTACGGCAATGAACTCCAAGCCTTTGACGTAGAAAATTCCCTTACACGATTCGAACCACGGACCGGGCACCGCAATTTCTGGCAGTAATATGCGCAGACCCGACTGCTTCTTTGCCTCATCAATGGTGATATAGCTTCGTGAGACTTGGTCGAACTCGATGTGCATGACGAAATCCTCTAGATTTTTGAAATGTTGGGTGTAATAAGAATCAGTTAGATCTGTTGGTGCATAACAATCAATCTATGAATGTTTTGCGGGCAGCTATTTTAAATTTAAAGTTTTGATTAAGTGAATCAAAACAAATACCATCTAGGTGCGCAAGCCATTGATGAAAAGAATGGCCCCAGGGACTAGGGAGAAACCTGATTAGGTATTTGAATTGACGCTCAAAAATCCTTTGGCTGAAGTCGCCGAACAAGAACAGCAAGACCAAATGTGGCGAGGCTTAATCGGGGCGGCCTACCATTCTACAACCTTTGCAGGGATCGCCAGCATCATTGCTGGCGGGCTAGTCTATTCCACGCTGAGCAAAGACCCAAGATTAACGCATTTATCGCTTTGGTATACCGTGCTGGTGGCCATTGCGATCGTTAGAATATGCACGGGTATTTATTATCGTTTTAGCAACGGCAATACCTTGGTTCTAGGGATTGCTTGGTATAGCGTTACGTTGATCACCGCTGCTGCATGGGGTGGTGCGGCCCTCATTGTTTGGCCGCAATCACCGCAGCTTCAAAGTTTTCTTGCGCTTGTGCTCGCGTGTATGGCGGGCGGCTCGATTCGTACTTTGGCTTCAATGCCTTTAGCCGTACCGTTGTACATTACCATCTGCATGACACCGTTGTTATGGCGTTTGTCGGTAGCTTATACCGAGACTTCGGAAGCGATGCTTCTCTTAGGTATGTTTTATGTGGTGTGGATGTCAATCTGCGGCATTCGTGTGTTCGCCACAGAGCGCGATAGCGTTATGACGGTTGTGGCGCGGGAACGGGCCGAGCGCACTGTGGAATATCAAGCCATGTACGATGATCTAACCAGTCTTCCGAATCGACGCCTATTTTTAGATCGACTTCAAGTTGCGGTAAATACCTCGCGTCGGAGCGCAGACTATGGTGCGCTGCTTTTTATTGATTTAGATAATTTTAAATTGATTAACGACTCGCTAGGCCATCAAGCAGGCGACGAGCTTCTTAGTTCGGTGGCCACACGATTGCAGCTTAGGCTTCGAGAATCCGATACGGCGGCACGCCTGGGCGGCGATGAGTTCGCAGTCATTATCCCCGCGCTCGGTGGCGAGCTCGATAAATCACTCGTCCATGCCGAGAAAATTGCCGATGCGTTAAGGGAAGATATTGCGCGACCGATTGTTGCGGCAGACCACGAAATGCAGGTGACCGCGAGTATCGGCATTGCCACGTTTCCGCGCGTAGATGAAAATTCTCTAGAAGTGCTCAAGCACGCCGACGCGGCAATGTACGAGGCAAAGCGCGCCGGTAGAAATTGTTCTCGAATTTTTAATCAAGCAATGGACGAACGAACTCGCCACCGTTTGAAAACCGAAATTGCAATTCGTGGCGGCTTAGATCGTGGAGAATTTCAAACCTACTATCAGCCGCAAGTGGATAAAAAGGGCAATGTTATCGGCTTAGAAGCGTTAGCAAGGTGGCACCGAAGCGCAACCGAAGTGTTGGAACCAGGTTCTTTTTTAAGCGTTGCCGAAGAGAGTGGGCTTATTCGCGGTATTCAACAGCAAGTGTTTCAATCAGTCGTCCGCGACATGGACAGAATTCGCACTATCTCAGACGACATTGTCGTTTCTGTTAATGTAAGTGCGAGTGAATTCTACCGCCCAGGGTTTAGTGATGTTATTCGTCAACAGCTAACGGAGGCCGGCATTGATCCGAGTAAGTTGTGTATTGAAATCACAGAATCTATGGCCATGCAGCAGTTGAACACCGTGGTCAACGTGATGAACGATCTGCGGGATTTTGGCATCCGATTTGCGATTGACGATTTCGGTACCGGTTATTCTTCACTCGTGCATTTGAAAACGTTGCCCATAGACACGTTGAAAATTGATCAATCCTTTATTACGAACATTCAAGATAATTCTACGGATGCTGAGATTGTCAAAGCGATAATCGCGATGACTGACCAAATTGGTATTCGAACGATTGCAGAGGGCGTAGAAACCCAATCAATAGCAGACTATTTGTTTGAAAACGGGTGTTTCTACCATCAAGGTTGGGTCTATGGCAAAGCGGAGCCGCTTGAGAATTTAGTACCGGTATCGCCGTCTTTTCTGCCAAATTCTACTAACAGGGATAGCAGTTCAACTTGGGTACATTAATTCGTTTCGAAAGTGCGCTTCTGCGCTAGAACTTCACTAAAGCGGCTTCTTCCGATCCGTCAGAATATTTCGTTACTCGGATTTCTAATTTTTCGCCTACAGAGGGATAAGGTTTAAACACGCTTGATTTAAACGTGCGCCCGTCTGCTAACTCAAGATCCGCAATAACGAATGGCGTGGAGTTGGTATTACCGAATCTGTCACGTGACTTCAAAGCGCGTTTATCGAGCGATATAACCGTTGCGGTGGCATTTTGCGATTCTATCGGCTCGGGCAAATTATTCATCCACGATTTTGCCCACATAAACACCAAAAAAACGATGCCGAACATAACAATAATGGTTTTGGGATTACGAGTTCCCATATAGGCAGGCGTAGAGATCACAATCGGTACCTCGCGTATTTTAGTAGATTAAGCGTAGATGACCGAAGTTTGTTTGCGCGGCTTTCCTGCACTTAATGGATGAAATACCAGAACTGAGTCGCAAAAAAGGCCGCTTTGCAGATTTTGAAAGAAGATTCTCAGTGGGATGTCAGCTGAATAGAAAGGTTTCTATGCCGTCCCGCACGGCTTCAATCGCCGCGGCTTCCTCGGGGGCGCCGCGTAAACCATCTGAAAACTCAAGCTGCACACCCATTTTGCGCTGGCCCCGATTACAAATATTTTTTTCGTGGGTGCCCTGAAATCGATGTCGATCGCCGTTCACCGCGATATCTGCATCCGCTAACTGGCTTTCAATGATCGATTTTAGCCTGTCGTCCAGGCCGCCAATGAGTACTTCTTTATTTTTTCCAGCACAACCATGAATGGTCACGACGCTATGCACGTCTGCGATCATTCTCATACAAGTGGGTTCATCAAAACGATGGGAGGTGATGTGTAGATCATCAAAACTACCCGACGGGTCTAGGCCTTCAAACAAGTAATAGGAATACTCGGCACCAGCGATGGCCGTTGCGATATGAGAGGTTCTTCGTTCAATACTCCCACCGTGGGGCGCGACGACGAGTATTAAACTCTCCGGCCGTCGGTTAATGCAGATCCGGTAATCAACACCATATACCTCAGCTAAAGCCAGTTCGCGAAAGCAGGTATATTTGTCTTTCAAGGGCTCTGTTCTCTAACGCTGGGTAGCAATGCTCAACTGATCTTTACTTTGACCGCCGCTCAATTGCAATTCCACAAGACGCGCGTAGACGCCAGTTTTTTCGGCCAATTCCTGATGCGAGCCTGTTGCAACTATCTTGCCGTTTTCCATGACCACGATTCTGTCCGCTTCCATGACAGTGGCCAATCGGTGCGCAATGATAATGGTTGTGCATTGTGCGGCAAGCGATCTTAAACCCGCTTGTACGGACACTTCACTTTCAGAATCTAAAGCGCTGGTTGCTTCGTCTAATAACAACAGTGACGGCTGTCTTAGAATGGCGCGGGCAATCGCGATTCGCTGTTGCTGGCCGCCCGAGAGTCGTGCGCCGCGTTCCCCGAGTATGGTGTCATATGCCATGGGTAGCGTGCTGATAAATTCATCAGCCGAAGCTTTGCGTGCCGCTTCAATCACTTCGGCATCGCCCGCATTTGGATTACCGTAGCGAATGTTTTCCAAAATAGACGCGGCAAACAGCATGGTTTGCTGAGGCACAACGGCAATATTATTTCTTAACTCTTCTGGGTTGATATGTTCTAAATCACAGTCGTCGAACAAGATGCGGCCTTGCTGTGGTCTATGGAAACCCAACAACAATTGGAACACTGTGCTCTTGCCGGCGCCCGAGGGACCAACCAATGCGACCGATTCACCTGGTTCAATATGCAAAGAAAAATCCGCCAGCGCAAGATTTTCTGGACGCGAAGGATAATGAAACAATACGTTTTCGAACCGAAGCTCACCACGCGTGGGTGACGGCAGTTGTACTGGTTTATCGGGTGCTTTAATGAGTGGCTCGGTGGACAACAATTCAATAATGCGTTCGGTGGCACCGGCGGCCTGCTGTAACGAACCCCAAATCTCGCCAATCATCGTTGTGGAGCCACCCACAATAATGGCGTAAAGCAAAAACTGACTCAGCTCGCCACCTGTCATGTTGCCGTTAACGACGTCAATTGTGCCAACCCACAGCACAGCCACCATGGACGTGATGACAGAAACCATCGCAATACCGGTTAATGCCGCGCGGGTGCGCACGCGTTTCTTCGCCGTTTGAAAAGCGTGATCCACCGCAGTATGAAATTTTTTTCGCTGAATCTTTTCTAGGGTAAATGCCTGCACAACTTCAATGGCGTTGAGTATTTCTCCTGCCACTGCGCTCGTATCGGCCACTTTGTCTTGGCTAATTCTTGAAAGCTTACGAATGCGTCGACCAATCAAGAAAATAGGCACCACCACAACAGGTAAAACGATTAACAGGATGCTCGCGAGTTTGAAACTGGTTGCGGCAAGCATAATTAAGCCGCCTATCAAGGTCACAGCGCTTCGCAATGCAATTGACACGCTGCTGCCCACCACGTTCTGGATGAGCGTGGTATCTGTGGTAATGCGCGATAGGATTTCGCCGGTACGCACCTGTTCGAAAAAACTTGGGGTGAGTTTTAGTACATGCGAAAAAACGGCTGAGCGCAAATCGGCAACCACACGCTCACCAATCCAAGACACCATATAAAAACGTAAGGAAGCGAAAATCGCCAACAAACAACCCAGCGCGAGCAACAACCAAAAGTGCTGTGAGATGGCCGCTGAACTATTGGTTACCATACCCAAATCAACAACTCGCCGTATTGCCACTGGCATCGACAAGGTCATTACCGCGGCCAGCAATAAAAACATTAACGCGATAGCGATATGCCCTTTATAGGGCGCAATAAAGGGCAATAGGTCGCGTAACCGCGCGACCGTTTTATCCGGAGAATCCGGCCGACTTTCTAAAGGACTATTCAAGACGTTAGTGCGATTAAGCGTTACGGATAGTGAGGCCGCCATCAACGATTAACGTGGCACCCGTCATGTAGCCGCTGGCGGGCAAACAAAAATTTAAGGTGCCGTGAGCCACTTCTTCCGGGTCACCATAACGTTTCAATGCCGTGCGGCGGCGCGCGAACTCCAATTTTATTTCGTCGGAAAATTCTTCGGTCAAGCCGGTGTGAATAGGGCCCGGGCAAATGCAGTTCACAGTAATACCGCGCGGCGCGAGTTCAATGGCTAAAGAGCGGGTGAGTCCTAGAACGCCGGTCTTGGCGGAACTGTACGCGCTTATTCCCTTGGTGGCCCCATGCGCTTCAGTGGAAGCGATGTTCACGACTCTGCCCGCGCCACTGGCAGTAAGTGGTTCCAAACAAGCGCGCACCAGTTGCACTTGCGAGGTAAGCAAAACATCAACGGTGCGGTCCCAAAGTTCATCAAAGTCAGGTGAATCGATTGCAGTTACTGGCGCAATGCCCGCGTTGTTCACTAAGACATCAAGCCCGCCCCAACGTTCGACAACCTCGGCGACAACTTGCGTGCGCTGCGCCGCGTTACTTACATCTAATACCCATGGCGCCGCTTCGCCGCCCGCGTCGGTGATTTCCGCGACTACCTCTGCCACTTTATCGCTATCTAAATCAGTAACCGCGACTTTGGCACCTTCGTCGGCAAACAAGTGCGCGGTGGCGCGCCCCATGCCGCTGGCGGCGCCGGTTACTAAGGCGATTTTACCGTTTATACTGCGACTCAATTTCGACAATCTAGGCATGTTGTTGCACCGTGGGGTAAGTTGAATAGGGC
>JBCCFA010000133.1:0-9789 GCA_039029975.1 Pseudomonadota bacterium | reverse complement strand
TTGGTTTTAACGGCTTGGGAGAGGGCGCCGAAATCTGCGCGGCCTTCTAATTTGCTTTTTAAAATGCCCATTACCTTGCCCATATCCTTCATCGAGCTGGCGCCGGTATCAGCAATGGCTTGTTCGATTGCGGCGGCGATATCTGCTTCGCTCGCGGCTTCGGGTAGATAGCCTTCAATGAGGTCGAGTTCGAACTGTTCTTGCTCGATTAAGTCGTCGCGCCCTGCATCTTGATACTGAGAGATGGACTCTTTGCGTTGCTTCGCAAGTTTGGTGAGGATGGCGAGTACGCCTTGGTCGTCTAATTCGATTCGTTGATCGACTTCTTGCTGCTTAAGTGCAGCGAGCACTAAGCGCAGCGCAGCGACAGTTTTCTTGTCGCCCGATTTCATGGCGGTTTTTGTTGCGTCTTTTAAGCCGTCGTAGAGGGGGGAAGTCACGTTAGCGAGTTGAGTTAGATGTCAATGGCAACTCGCGAGTGCCAGTTGCCATTGATGTGTCGATAATTGTTTGTGCTTAGTAAGGACGTTGGCGGCGGGCCATTTGGCGCGACGCCTTCTTTTGCCAGCGCTTCACTGCGGCCGCGGCTTTACGTTTGCGAACCTGGGTGGGTTTTTCGTAATATTCACGGCGATGAACTTCCGCGAGTACACCGGCTTTTTCGCACGCACGCTTAAAGCGCCGCATGGCAATGTCGAAAGGTTCGTTTTCTCTAACTTTGACTGAAGGCATATTAATCGTTTTTCCGGTTAGCCTGTATTGATTCTATTGTTTCCGCGATGATGGAAACCAAGACGACTCAGCGCAGGCGACACGCAATCATCTTCAACTGTATTGTGGTAGCTGTAAACTGGCGATAGGCGAAGCTCCGCGTGGAACTCAACTCGCGAGCGCAAGAGCGGAATTATAGGCGGATGGACGAAAAAAGTCGAATAATCAAGGGGAAAAGCGCGTGAGCCTGCTTGTGCTCGGTATTGAAACCTCCTGCGACGAAACCGGGATTGCTGTCTACGATAGCGACCGAGGCTTGCTGGCGCATCACGTCTACAGCCAAATTGATACTCATCAGGCATTCGGCGGCGTGGTACCCGAACTTGCGTCCCGCGACCATTCAAACAAGATTGTGCCGCTGGTGAATGCCACCATAGAGGAGGCCGGTATCGGCTATGGCGACCTGGATGGCATTGCTTATACGGCCGGTCCGGGCTTGGTGGGCGCCCTATTGGTAGGGGGATGTTTTGCGCAGAGTCTAGCCTTTGGACTCAATATTGCGGCGATCGGGGTGCACCACATGGAGGGCCATTTATTGGCGCCTATGCTGGGCGAAGAACCCTTAGAACCGCCTTTTATTGCGTTATTGGTATCGGGCGGTCACACCATGCTCATCGATGTACCGGAAATTGGTCGCTACGAACTGCTCGGCGAATCTTTGGATGATGCCGCCGGCGAGGCGTTCGACAAAACGGCGAAACTGTTGGGTTTGGGTTATCCGGGTGGTCCGGCCATTCAGAAAGCAGCTGAATCGGGCGACAGTGCGCGGTTTACATTTCCACGGCCCATGGTCGATCGTCCGGGTTTGGATTTCAGTTTTAGTGGCTTAAAAACTTTTGCCTTGAACACGACAAATCAGCATGAGAACGAACCGAATCTCGGACCCAATGTCGCTCGCGCTTTTGTCGACGCTGTCGTCGATACGTTTGTGATCAAGTGTCGGCGCGCGTTCAAACAAACGGGGTCGAAAGCAATGGTGGTCGCGGGTGGCGTGAGCGCCAATACGCAATTGCGTGCCGGACTCAAAGCATTGAGCAAAGAGCTGAACGTCACGATTCAATTTCCGCCATTATCTTTGTGCACGGACAACGGCGCCATGATTGCCTATGCTGGGTATCGCCGCCTCGCTGCGGGTAAAGACCTGAATCTGCAATTGCCTATTCGGCCGCGTTGGCCGCTTGCCGAGTTGCCACCCTTAGGGAGTGTTGCTTGACCGTCCGGTAAAATTTACTCAGGACTCGCGTTGTGCTTCTTCTGTCCTATTTTCGATTCTTCACCGGCGAGCAGTTTGCGAATATTCGCATCGTGGCGCCAGAAGAGTAAGACAACTAAACACCCAACCGTGACGACAATAATCATGTCGAACCCTAACCACCACGCAAAGACGGGCGAACTTGCTGCCGCTACCAGCGCCGACAAGGAGGAGTAGCGGGTGATGGCGGCCACTGCTAGCCAGCAAGCGGCAAAGGCCAACCCCAGCCACCAAGAAATGCCAAACAGCACGCCAATTAGGGTCGCAACGCCTTTGCCGCCCTGGAACTGGAAAAAGACCGGAAAAAGATGGCCGATAAACGCACCGGCCCCCAGTGCGGCAACACAAATCGGTTGCGCATCGCTCAAGGTCCCAAACAAAACTGGCACGAAACCCTTGGCGATATCTCCAACCAAGGTAAGGAATGCGGGCAACTTGCCCGATTGTCGCAGTACGTTCGTTGCGCCAGGATTGCCTGATCCTGAACTTCGCGGGTCTGGCTGGCCCATCGCTCGGCAAACCAAAATGGCTGATGAGACCGACCCCACCAAATATGCGGCAATGAAGTAGACGGCTACCATGCGGCTATTGGATACGAAGCCAACTATTCGCGCAAGTATGGAGATTCAGGCACACCTTCATCGGTTGCTTCTGGTAATATCCCGCCGCACAAATTCACAAGGCAGCAACGGCGTCGGATCTGATGGATATCGTTTACCTACACGGGATAAAACTAGAGACAACTATTGGCGTTTGGGAATGGGAGCGTCGAATCAAACAAACGTTGTTAGTCGACCTAGATTTAGGAACTGATACTTCACAAGCCGGGCTTTCCGATGCCTTAGAAGACACGATCAACTATCAAGCCGTTGCGGAACTGGTAATGGCTATCGCCAAGGACAACAGTTTTGCTTTGGTTGAACGTTTAGGTGAGGAGATCTCTCAGCAGTTATTGAATAAGTTTTCTCTCGAATGGGTGAAGCTCAGAATCAACAAGCAAGGGGCGGTCCGTGGAGTGCGCGATGTCGGTATCGTTATCGAGCGGCGACCGGCACAGTAGCTTCAAATTGATTCGCGCATAGCTAATCGGCTGCAGCACTTGCATGGCATCAATTTTCGTTGGGCTTGGGAGCAACACCCGACCACAAGAAAATATCGATAAAGCGATTACTCAAATCGAAGAATTTTGCGATTCGGTGGAGGAATCACCCTGTTACCTCTCTCCCGCGGTTGGTAAAGCGAGCGGTGAATTCGCCAATATGGTGATTGCTGCCCAAACCGATTTATCGCCCCACGCGCTGGTTGCACGTCTTAAGGCCATTGAATACTCGTGCGCGCGGTCCACAAGCGAACAGACGATCGATTTGGATCTGTTGCTCTATGATGATTTACAAATGGTGTCTGGCGATGTCCGTGTCCCTCGGGAAGATATCGAACTTTATCCGTTTGTTTTAAAGCCGTTGTCCGAACTCGCGCCCGATCTGATTCACCCGCAATTGAACAAGACGCTGAAAGAGATGTGGCGGGAAAGCGATTTCAACGATGCGCAACTGAAACCCGTTCAACGCGCATCATTAGACTGAATGCAGGGTTTAGCGTAAAGCGCTTGAACCGCAAGGTCTCGGCAATCAATAATGTCTAGCGTGGCTTATGCGTCTAAACAAAACCGCAGGATGAACTTTATGGCAAATGCTCGATTTCGGATTTTTCTGCTGTTGCTTATTGTGGTTGGGAGCGTCGCGTGCAACCCGGTGCAACGGATAAAAGATCGGCAGCAAACCTATGATCTAGATGCGGCCACCGATACTTATCGGAAGCTGATTCGCTGGGGCTATTACGATCAGGCGGTCCAGTATATTCGCCCCCGCGATGGTGACGCACCTGAGGTAAACGTGGAGGAAGCCGGTCGCTTTAAGGTTACGCATTACACGATTACCAATACGATTGTCGCCGACGATCTGCAAGATGCCGAAGTAACAGCATCCATCGAATATTATGAAGTTGAAAGTGGTGTCGCGAAAACCATCCGAGATTTGCAGCACTGGTGGTTTGAACCTGAAGAAAAGCGTTGGTATCAGGAATCAGGCTTACCAGATTTCGTGGGCGGATTTCGGTAAAAAAGCTTATCCGCAAAAATCCTAAAGGGTGGAAACAAGCGCGATTTAGATGTGAATCTGTCTGCCACCGTCCACGTGGATCACTTCTCCGGTGACGAAATCAGCTTCAGCAAGGTAGCTCACCGCGCCAGCGATGGCCTCAGCCCCACCTAGCCGTGCTAGCGGCGTTTTCGCAAGCACAACATCTTTGTAACTCGGGTCGTTCTTTTCTGCCCACAAGATGGGGCCAGGCGCCACCGCGTTCACCCTCACATCTGGCGCCAGGTCGAGGGCAAGTGCTTTGGTCATACCGAGGAGCCCGGCTTTCGAAGCGCAGTAGACGGGGTGGCCTGCTTGCGGACGCAGCGCGTAGATGTCCGTAATATTGATGATGTTGCCTTTCACGGCCCGCAATAACGGCAAGGCTTCTGCGCTCAATAGATAAGGTGCGCGCAAATTGATCTGCATGATTTCGTCCCATTGCTGTAAGTCTACGTGGGCAGGATTAGAAGTGAGATATACTGATGCGCAGTTGACCAAGCAGTCTAGACGTTGCCATTTATCGCGAGCGGCGTTAATGATTGTTGAGGCAGAATCTTCGCTTTCAAGGGGGGCGCTAACAAGCGTCGCGGAGTCGGCACGCGCAGTGTTTAATTCGCTCGCCAGCGAATGCGCTGGCTCATCGCTAAGGTTGTAGTGAATCACGATGTTATACCCTGCCAGATGCAGTGTCTTAGCGATCTCAGCGCCAATACGTTTAGCGGCGCCTGTGATCAAAGCAGTTTTTGGCATGGCGTATAAATTATCGTTGCGATTAATGGTTACCGTGGTTAACCCATGGGCTGGTCTGCACGGCAAATGTTACAGTCTAGTATCGCATGTTTAACGAGCAAACTTTACCGTCACTTGATTCCGCAACCTTAAAACACTGCGAGCTGGTAACGGCCGCAATTAAAAGTGCTATCGAGCGTACCGGTGGGGCCATTCGGTTTGATGAGTTCATGCGCATGGCGCTGTATGAACCGGGCTTGGGTTATTACATGGCCGGCGCGAGAAAATTTGGCGAGTCCGGAGATTTTGTTACTGCCCCGGAACTTGGTTCATTATTCGGTGCGGCGGTTGCCGCACAGTGTGAACAGGTACTGCAAACCGTTGAGCAACCCGAGTTGCTTGAATTCGGTGGCGGATCCGGCAAGCTCGCCGTTAGCATCTTGTCGAATCTAGAGATTGAATCTGAGCTTACCTATCACATCATCGAGTTAAGTCCCGAACTGGAACAACGGCAGAAACAATACGTGCGAGATCATGCGCCGCACTTATTCAAATGCATCCGCTGGCACAAAGCGCTACCCACTGAACCAATTTCAGGTTGTATTATCGCCAATGAGGTACTCGATGCCTTGCCGGTAAGAAGCTTTGTTAGTCAAGCCGGGGAAGTGTTTGAGTGTTGGGTGGGTGTTGATGAGTCGATTAACTTTATTGAGGAATTGCGTCCAGCCGATCGATCTATCGTCGAAACGCTGCACGCGAACCCCGGATATGAAGTTTGCTTGGCGCTTGAATCTTACCGATTCGAAATGTGTTCGGCGGTTCCCGCCTGGATTGGCGATTTGGGCCGAATTCTTGAAAAGGGCCTGGTGCTGTTGATTGACTATGGCGATGGTCGTCGCGAACGCTATGGTCCCCTGGGTGCAGCGGGCTCTTTGCGAAGTTTTCTGCAACATCGAGTTCACGATCAAGTGCTAGCCTATCCTGGTGGCCAAGACATTACTGCGTCGGTAGATTTCACCCACGTCGCCGAAGCGGCGGTCGATGCCGGATTTGCGGTATCGGGTTTTGTCGATCAAACCACTTTCCTAACGAGTTGCGGCATTCTTCACAAAGTGGCTGATTTTCAATCCGGCGCCGATGAAGACACTGTACTAGAGTTAAACGAGCAACTTAAAACACTCTTGTTACCGACAAAAATGGGCACGAGATTCAAAGTTATGGGTTTAACTAAAAGTTGGGATGCGCCGCTGCTGGGGTTTGGCACGCGGGATAATCGCCGTGCCTTGTGAGCGAAATCTGTCGAAAGGCTAAGCATTGATCACCACGATTCATCTCATCACCCTGGCATTACTGCAGGGTATTACGGAGTTTTTGCCAATTTCGAGCTCCGGTCACTTAGTCCTGTTACCCACACTCACCGGCTGGCCAGACCATGGTTTGGTGTACGATGTAGCGGCACACTTCGGGACCTTGTTGGCAGTGGTTTGCTATTTCCGTCAAGATTTAATATTGCTCGCCAAGGCCTGGTTTAACAGCATCGCGCATGGTGAAAAAAATGTGCATACACGAACCGCGTGGGGACTATTGTGGGCAACCTTACCTGTTTGCATCATTGGTTTATTATGTCGCGATTTTATTTCTGAACATTTGCGGAGTCCGATTGTTATCGCGCTAACCACCATTATTTTTGGGTTGATTCTTTGGTGGGCAGACAAACTAGGACGGCGCGAATATTCGCTTGATCGCCTAAAAATTCGAGATGTTGCAGTGATTGGATTCGCCCAAGCGCTAGCACTAATTCCCGGCACCTCGCGGTCGGGGGTAACCATGAGTGCGGGTTTAATATTGGGTTACAGTCGCGACGCGGCAGCGCGTTTTTCATTTCTACTTTCTATTCCTGTCATCGCACTGGCCGCGATATACGAATCTTGGCATTTATTCCAGAGCGACATAGCCGTTGATGTAACCGGCCTATTCATTGTGCTGATTGGCTCCGCTTTAAGTGCATTTGCCTGCATCGTGGTGTTTCTAAAGTTCGTTGAAACAGCAGGGTTTACCATTTTTGTGGCTTATCGATTACTGTTGGGTGCGGTGCTACTTTTTGTCTTTCTATAAGCAGCCCTAACGTCGCTTGAAACTAATTCACCCTATGGCTGTCGAATCAAGCAGTTAAGCGGCTAGGAACCAGCAAAATGAAAATGAACAACACCATTGGCGCAGGTATTTTCGCCGCCGTTTTATTGATATCGGTTTTCGCAATTTTTACCGTTCAATCAAAAGACGCCGAACAGGGGCCAACGACTGGAAGCGCGGTTGCCCTATTCGCTGGTGGCTGCTTTTGGTGTATGGAACCGCCGTACGATAAAGTCGACGGTGTTATTTCGACAATTTCTGGCTATACGGACGGTCACAAGGAAAATCCAAGCTATAAAGAAGTGTCCAGTGGTCAAACTGGCCACACTGAGGCAATCCAAATCACTTATGATCCTAACAAAGTCAGCTACGAGAAATTGCTTGAGATCTTTTGGCGGAATATTGATCCCACCACGCCGGATAGACAGTTCTGCGATGGGGGCACGCAATATCGCAGCGGCATTTATTATTTAGATGCGGAACAGCAGCAGCTAGCCGAGCAATCGAAGACGACAATCGAACAAAGCGGTGTGTTAAAGAAACCCATTGTCACCGAAATTAAGCCGGCGACCACGTTTTATCCCGCCGAGGAATATCACCAAGACTATTACCTCAAAAATCCAGTTCGCTATAAATTCTATCGCTACAACTGTGGACGAGATCAAAAACTCGCCGATATTTGGGGCTAGCACGCGCTGCGTTTGAATTTTCTTGTACTATAATTTCGCTTAAATACCACGCCTAAGTGGTGGTTTCCTTTCAAATCAAAAGTGCTGAAAAGGGCAAAGGGGCTCATTTCGTCTTGTTAACGGACGCGAATCCGCACCCTTGAGATTGGAATTATGGCGCATGCATTAGCCAACAGCGTTGTGATGTTTGCAGACGTTGTAGGGAGTACACGGCTATACGAAAAGCTGGGAGATGCTGAAGCGCAACGAATAGTTGCCGCTGCGCTTAGCCTTGCGCGCGACATATGTGACGCTCACCACGGTAAGGTTAAGGCTGAGCTGGGCGATGAGCTAATGGTGGTATTTGCCGACGCTGGGGATGCCGCCGCCAGCGCTTGCGATATTCATGCGCGTATTCCCGAGCACATGGCCATAGAGGCGCCAGACACTACCGTCACCATGCGAATCGGTGTTCACATGGGCCCTTTACAAGAGCAAGATGACACCGGCAGCGAAACAGTAAAAATTGCGCAATGGGCCGCCACTAATGCCAAAGCCGAGCAAACCCTCGCGACCGAAGCGGTAATTGACCACCTGCCGCGTATCTTCCAGGCCGTCTCAAGGTATGTGGACGACGAGACTTGGAACTTTATATCGATAGAACATGTCACCTTGCACGAAATTATTTGGGATGTGGAAGGTGTAACCGCGTTTACCGGCGAAGAGCCTACGGTCGGCAATGATCGTTGCAAGGCAGTCAACTTCGAATACATGGGTAAGACGATACAGCTAACCGCCGATCGACCAGTGATTTCCGTGGGACGCAGCGAGCAAAATGATTTAGTGGTCCAAAACGATTTAGTATCGCGGCAACACTTTAGCGCGCAGTTGAGTCGCGGACGTAGTACGATTACTGACAACTCTACGAATGGTACGGTGATTGTTCAGCACGATAACACGACTCAGCAGGTCAAAAAGGAAACCCTACCATTACAAGGTCGGGGCAAACTAGTTATTGGGCGACCACCAAAAATTGATGATATCTACGTCATTAATTACGAGTGTATTTGAGTCGCTATAAAATTCTTAAGCGCATTGATTCGCGCTAATCTCAACGCATCTACAAAGTCTCCGTCTGTGGGACACGCTTGTTTAATCTTCGCGGCTGAAACTTCTTTTACTGCTGCGGCTGCCGCTCTTACGTAATTACTGGCGGGGTACGACTCATCTTCTAAACCTGTTCTGCCCGTTGCATCGGCCCAACATACAAGCAAGATTTCTTCTAGCCGTTCTGGACGGCGAATCGCATCTAGAGACTCGAGTAATTTAAGTAAGGTATTGGCTCGCATCTCTTGCGCGCAATGAATGCGCAAGTGCGACTTCGTCACCGCAATAGCCAATTCTCTATAGTTCTTTGGCACACGCAGTCGTGAGGCAATATTTTCCACCAATGGTACACCCGCCTGCTCATGGCCGGTATGTTTCGGCAGCAGTTCAGGAGCGGTAAGCCCTTTGCCGACATCGTGCACAAGCACGGCAAATCGTACCGCAGTACTGCTGTTAACGCTTGCGGCCTGCTTCAGCGCAAGATAAATATGTTCCCCGGTATCGATTTCCGGGTGATATTTTTCCGGCTGCGGCACGCCAAATAAGTTATCGACTTCAGGTAACAAGGTCGCCAAGGCGCCGCATTCACGCATAGTGCGAACAAAACTCTCTGGCTTGCGCTCGCCCAGGGCGCGCTCAATTTCCTGCCAAACGCGTTCGGCTGGCAAAGTTTCCAGTTCACCGCTCGCGGAGATTTTAGTGAGTAAGTGTTGCGTCTCTGGCGCAATTTCGAAGCCAAAGCGCGCCGCAAAGCGGCAGGTCCGGAGTACTCGCAAGGGATCTTCAACGAACGCATCGCTAACATGTCGTAGTATGCCTGCGCGTAGGTCAGCTACGCCGTTGAAGGGATCGATTATGTTATCGTCTTGGTCTTTGGCGATGGCGTTGATGGTTAAATCGCGACGCGCCAAATCTTCTTCCAGCGTCACGCTCGCAGCGGTGTCGAAACTAAACCCAGTGTGGCCGGGACCAGTTTTGCGTTCGATTCTCG
>JBCCFA010000132.1:0-9861 GCA_039029975.1 Pseudomonadota bacterium | reverse complement strand
CGCTTTTTCGTCTTCGTATTGAAACGGTACTTCAGGTGCCATTGGGCCGTCGGTGTCAGGTCCTTTAAGGAACACTTTGAGTGCTTTAAGTGGCGAGCTCAATGTATCGTTCACCGCCGTTGCTTCATAACCAGAATGCACCATACAATCAGCGCATTTCGGATTCACGCCCGTGCCATATTGATCCCAAGCGGTGTCTTCGATGAGCTCTTTGAAGCTTTTTGCGTACCCTTCGCCGACCAGCAGATAGCAAGGTTTTTGCCAACCAAACACATTGCGAGTCGGGTTGCCCCATGGCGTACAGTGATAAGTTTGATTACCGGCAAGGAAATCCAAATAAAGCGACGATTGGTTGAAGCGCCATTTTTTGCCCTTGCCCAACTTGAAAATATCTCGAAACAACTGACGCGAATTATTTCGTTTTAAGAATACATCCTGGCGCGGCGCGCGTTCGTAGTTGTAGCCAGGTGATATGGTGACGCCTTCGACCCCAAGCGCCATCATAGTGTCGAGCCATTCGCTCACTTCGCTGGGCGATTCTCCCTGGAACAGCGTGCAATTTACCGTCACACGAAAACCACGGTTCAAGGCTTTCTCAATCACCGCAATACACTTTTTATAGACCCCGTCACGGCATACTGAAGTGTCATGCCGATGTTGATTACCATCAAGATGAATGGAAAACGTCAGGTAAGGAGAGGGCGAGTACTCGTCCATGCGTCTATCAAGTAACAACGCGTTTGTGCACAGGTAAACAAATTTTTTGCGTTCGATGTACCCTTGAACGATTTGCGACATCTCTTTGTGAATCAAAGGTTCGCCACCGGCAATTGAAACGATCGGTGCGCCGCATTCGTCGATCGCTTCCATGCACTGTTGGTAGCTTAGTCGCTTGTCCAGAATTTCTTCGGGGTAATCGATCTTTCCGCACCCCGCGCATGCTAGATTGCATCGGAAGAGGGGTTCCAACATGAGCACCAAAGGGTAGCGCTCCACGCGCTTAATTTTCTGGCCAAGAATGTAGCGGCCAACCCGGTACTGTTGGATTAAAGGAACACCCATTGATTTCTCCTGGTCTTTGCTAAGTTTGCCCTTGAATTTGTAGGGTTTTTAGATATTCGCTTGCACACAATCCTAACCAATTAAGATACTGTATTGGCTTGGAAAAGTACAGAAAATCACTAGGTTTATGCTATCATCTGGAGCCTCCGGGGGGGAGCAATGAATGTCGTCACAAAACATCTTTACGAGACAAAATGCAACATCCAGGAGTATTTGAGTCTCGCAACTCTCGACGACTATGCGCTCACCGGTTGTGGTTCAACTTCTGATACAGGAAATCAATGACAGACGAAGCTAAGTTCCCGCTGCTCAGTACTATCGATTCGCCGTTCGATCTACGCCAACTGTCCGAAAGCAGCCTGCAGCAAGTGGTTGATGAACTGCGCGGCTTTTTGTTGGATTCAGTGAGCCAAAGTGGCGGCCATTTTGCCGCCGGTCTTGGCTCGGTCGAGTTAACGGTAGCCCTTCACTACCTGTATCAAACGCCTGAAGACCGCATTGTTTGGGACGTTGGTCATCAAGCTTATCCACATAAAATTCTTACCGGTCGACGCGATCGGATGCACACCGTGAGAAAACTAGGTGGGGTAGCGCCATTTCCGAAGCGCGACGAAAGTCCCTACGACACTTTTGGTGTTGGACATTCGAGCACATCGATAAGTGCTGCACTTGGTATGGCCTTAGCTTCTGCTCAAACCGGCTCGGGTCGGCGAGCGGTTGCAGTGATTGGCGACGGGGGTATGACAGCCGGTATGGCCTTTGAAGCGCTTAACCATGCTGGCGACACCGGCGCGAATGTGTTGGTGATATTGAACGATAACAATATGTCCATCTCACCCAATGTCGGGGCTTTATCGAATCGATTCGCGCAATTAATTTCCGGCAAACTCTACACAACGGTGCGTGAAGGTAGCAAAAAGGTGTTGTCGCAAGTGCCGAACGCGTGGGAATTGGCCCGGAAAGCGGAAGAACATGTGAAAGGCATGGTCACGCCGGGCACCTTGTTTGAGGAATTCGGATTCAACTATGTTGGACCAATTGACGGCCATAACCTCGAAACAGTAATCGCGACACTTCGGAACGTGAGGTCTCTCGAAGGACCACAATTCCTGCATCTAATCACGAAGAAGGGCAAGGGATATGCGCCCGCTGAAGCAGATCCGGTGAAATACCACGGTGTGTCGCCTTTCGATCCTGTCAAAGGGATTGAGCCCAGCTCAAAACCAGCGAAGCCAACCTACAGTAAAATTTTCGGCGATTGGTTGTGCGATATGGCTGAAATGGATGACCGGCTAGTCGCAATCACGCCCGCGATGCGCGAAGGTTCTGGCCTGGTGCGCTTCGAACAGGAATATCCGGACCGTTATTTCGATGTTGCGATTGCTGAGCAGCATAGTGTTGCCGTGGCGGCGGGCATGGCCTGCGATGGGCTCAAACCGGTGGTCGCCATTTACTCCACTTTCCTACAACGTGGCTATGACCAATTAGTCCACGATGTGGTAACCCAAGATTTGCCGGTGTTATTCGCACTCGACCGGGCCGGCGTCGTAGGCGCTGACGGTCCAACCCATAACGGCAGTTACGATATTAGTTTCTTACGTTGCTTGCCGAATTTAGTTTTGATGGCCCCCGCTGACGAAAATGAATGTCGGCAAATGCTTTATACCGGCTATCAGCTTGATTCAGCGGCGGCCGTTAGATACCCCCGTGGTGGCGGTCCTGGTGTTGAAATCGAAAAGCAAATGACTGCGTTGCCCGTTGGCAAGGCGGAGATACGCCGGCGCGGAAACGGCGTGGCGATATTGGCCTTTGGCCCTATGGTAAGCGTGGCGGAAGAGGTTGGCGACAAAATCGACGCTACCGTGGTAAACATGCGCTTCATCAAACCATTAGATGTTGAATTGCTTATTGAACTTGCGGAAAGCCATGAGCTGTTAGTGACTGTTGAAGAAAACGTAGTTGCAGGCGGCGCCGGAAGCGGCGTGAATGAGGTGCTCGCGACGCACCGCGTTGGTATCGATGTTTTAAACTACGGGCTACCGGACCGATTGTTGCAACATGGTTCACGCGAGGACATGCTCGCGGACGCCGGTTTAACTGCGGAAGCCTTGGCCCTTGCCATTAATGAGCGCGCTAATTCTGGTACCGGCCAAAGCAAAGACGGTATGCTGCAAACGCCGAGCTCAGTGGCCTAACTAACAGCACTAGCAACAATTTCTTAGTTACCCGCGCTTTCTTTGCGCTCAGCTTAGTTTGTCGAAAGCTTGTCCAAACGCGGCGATAAGTCGCTCAATATCTCGCTCAGTGATTTCTCCCATCATAGAGATGCGAAACAAATTTTTCGCAAATTCCCCCTGCCCGGCATAAATGACAAATCCTGCTTCTTTTAGCTGGTCGTGTAACGCCGTGTAAGTTAGGTTCGACGGCAAATTGTATGCGTGTAAGACTGCGGAGCAGGCCGATAGCGGGAGCAGCGCTTCAATTTTCATTGCTTCAAGCGCGTCTCTCACCTTTTTCATTCGATGTTGATACAAGGCGAGACGATTCCCTTGCCCGCCGCTTTCCAATAACTCATCGAGCGCCGCATTTAGCGCGTAGAATGTTTGCACCGATTGCGTGAATGGTGGGCCGTCATTGTCTTGATGTTTTATGTAGGCGCCCAGGTCTAAATAATGACTACGCGGTTGCGCGCGGGTTAAAGCTGCGCGCCGAGTGATCACAAAAGCAGTTCCAGGAACGCCGTGTAAGCATTTATTCGCGGTTGCCGCACAAGCGGTTAATCGCTCGTGCCCGAAAGGAATCTCTTCCGCACCGAAACTACTCACTGCGTCGAGCAAGAGTTCAACCTTATGTTCTTCACAGATCTTCAGCAATTTCGCTAATTCGTTCAGGCGCCCGGTGGTCGTTTCGTGATGAATTGCCGCAACGTGCGTGATAGTTCTGTCTTCGCTTAGCTGTCGAGATACCTGTTCGCAGTCGATTGCTTCCGTCCAAGCGAAATTAGCGACCGCTAAGGGAATACGATAGTGCTCGGCAATTCGACTAATGCGTTCGCCGTAGACACCATTTTCGATGCTTAGGAGCTTGCCGTTTTCGGGCACTAAACTTGAAATCATGGCTTCGACAGCCGCTGTTCCGGAACCCGTTAACAGACCGACGGCCCAATGCGTGCCACCTAGCTCATATACCTGAAGAAGTTTTTCTCGAATCGCATGTTGAAGCTCGGCGAACTCTGGTTCCCTGTGGCATAAATCGGGATTCAGCATCGCTGCGCGGACCCCTTGGCTTAAGGTGACTGGTCCAGGATTTAGCAAAATTGCAGGCATGACTTTTAAAGTTTAGCTATTAATGGATTTCGATAGTCTGGCGTAGACGGCTTCGGGAGAAATTTTTGGTCTAGGTAAGTTTTCGATTGTGCCAGTAGCGATCTTGGCATGGATAAATTTCGCCCCGTCTGTCGATTGCTCAAGCAGCGCTTGTTTAACTTGTTCGACCGTTTGTGCACGAGTAATTTGCCGGTATCCGCAAGCGCTGGCGATTTCGGCGAAATCGGTATGGGCGCTGACGGTTGCTTGCGCACCTGTTGAATCGTGCGCTTCGTTATCGAGTAAAAGATGGACTAAATTACTTTCCGCATATTTTCCCAACGTCGAGAAGTTACCCATACGCATTAATGCGGCGCCATCACCATCGACAATCACCACGCGAAGATCGGGTCGAGCGAGTGCCAGTCCCAATCCTAACGAAGAGACGCAGCCCATTGATCCAACCATGTAAAAGTGGTTATCCCGATCTTGAACCGCATAGAGTTCTCGACCCGAAAACCCCGTGGTTGCCAAGATGACATCGTTTTTTGGCGAGGTTTCAGCGACAATCATTTTGAGTACGTCCTGGCGGCCAGGACGATTCGCCGACTGTATAAAGCGCTCCCCACGAGCATTTGCTTTAGCCCTTATCGATGGCGGTGATGCTGGTGCCAAGGTTTCTGGCGCCACAGTGCCCTTGCTCATCACAAGCGCGTAAGGTCGTTGCTCCTTGCGCATATATTTGTCCGCTCGTTCGAGTGCCGCGTGAATTTCTGTTTCACTTGTCGGGAAGCTCTCCCACGGGATCCGCATCGTGTCGAACAGCTCGCCAGTGACTTGACCCATCAACTCGTGTTGCGGTTCATCGGGGACGCCAGGTTGGCCTCGATGGGTGCAAATAATCAGTATCGGGATTCGAAAGACGTAAGACAGAGAGGTTAGAGGACTAACAGCGTTGCCCAGGCCCGAATTTTGCATCATAGCGATAGCGCGCTTGCCGCCAATCGTTGCGCCGCTCGCCGTTGCAACTGCATCCCCTTCGTTAGCAGAACTAATGTAGGTTAAAGAGCTGTCGTTGATCACATAATTGATAAACGGCGTGAGGTAGGAGCAGGGCACGCCGCAGTACCACTCGAAGTCGAAGGAACGAGCGGCTTCGACAAAATCTTTCGCGTTAATCATGGCGGTGTGATTTCATCGATTAGATCCGATTTACTCGCGCTCAGACGCGGTAAATCTACTAGCGCGCTCTAAATCTTCTGCAGAGTTAACGTCTAACCAGTGGCCATGGATGTACCACACTCGAACGTCATGTCCGGCGGCGATGATTTCATTCAGAAGATCGGGCACACCCATATTCGCGAATGAGGTTTGAGCCTCTAATGAATTCATGGCCGCCGCAATCCATTCAACCCCTTCGCCCTTGGCGCGCAGCATACCTATCCAGCGACCGTCGAATTGTTCCTCACAAGCGTGTGATATTTTTTTCAACGACACAGCTTGGCCCCAGCTCGATCTGTCATCTCGTTCGGAGCAGTACGCAAAATCCTGCGCGCCTGGGGCATTTACGCCCTGGGCAGAATCTACGACGACCGTGAGTGGCGCGTCATTTTCCATTAAGTCGCGCAGAATATAGCTACGGAACAGTAAATCGCCATACATAATTACTATATCGTTTGAGAACGCTTGCCGCGCCGCGCTGAGCGAAGCCAATTCTCCTGTAGTAGCATATTCTTCATTAACTACTTTGGTGATACCGCTTACGTTGATACTTTCAGACTTGTAACCGGCGACAACGACGATCTTATCGATGCCGCGTTTTTTACACTTATCGACGGTTCTGCGAAGTAAGGGTTTGCCGCCGACGGGAATCATTATCTTTGG
The DNA here is from genome assembly GCA_039029975.1 of Pseudomonadota bacterium. Lineage (GTDB taxonomy): Bacteria > Pseudomonadota > Gammaproteobacteria > JBCCFA01. Next base: position 3,610 of record JBCCFA010000132.1, on the reverse strand, counting down.
CCGTTCATTAGTTAGATTGGCAAAATCTGCGCCGCGCGAGGCGCCCAATATGATTGCCTGTGTGTCAGAGCGGGTCGCGGCAAAATAGCGTTGTTCTGCAGCCGCTAATTCGTCGGCGCCTTGTAATCGAAATAGTTCGTTGACCGCAGCGATTTTATCTTCGGATTCGATTAAGCCCTCCGAATCGAATATACGGGCCGCAGTTACTTGCATCGCCTCCACCGCGCTACGAATCAAGTGGTTGGCCCAAATCACCAAGCTAATGTTCGCTTTGCGAAAAACCTCAGCGGGTGTGCTGTAGTATTTAGTTGGCACAATAACGAGCGGCGCGCGTGCGGCCCACTCGTTGGCGAAAGCAAGGATTTCATCAGGTTTGGAAAGTTTGCTATGGATCAATATCGCGTCTGCACCGGCTTTATGATAAGCCTCGGCTCTGCGTAACGCTTCGGACACGTCCCAACCCGCGATTAAGGCTTCGACGCGCGCGACAATGCAGAAATCCTCGTCGTTTTGCGAATCTTTTCCTGCTGCGATTTTTCCGCAAAACTCACTAACATCAGCGAGTTCCTGTTTTTCGCCGGCGATAAAACTATTGGTTTTTGGAAACAGTTTATCTTCAATACAAACGCCGCCTATGTCCCGTTGTTCGAGTTTTCGTACCAAGCGTCGCATGTTGTTGAAATTGCCATAGCCAGTATCGCCATCCAACAGAATGGGGATAGACGTGGCATCGGACATAAACTCCAGCATGTCTACCACTTGAGTCCAGCTTGCTTCATTATTGTCGCGCACACCATACTGCGCAGACATTGCAAGGCCACTCGCCCAAATGCCTTTGAACCCAGCCTCTTCTACTATCCGCGCGCTAATGCCGTTGTGCGCCTCGAGGATGAATTCGAGCGAATTTGATTGGAGTAGCGCCCGTAATTGACGTGATTTGCTAGACATTAATTAAGCTTCCGCTAAGGACCTGGAATGTTATACGCGCTCTTGCAAACTAACTCGTGGGGGATCACATGTCATCGACAGCCGGTAAAATTACTTGCTCGGCTTTTTCAATATCTTCCGGAAAGTCTATTTCGATCCATGGTAAGCCCGACACATCGCAAGCGTGAAACGTATCGGCATGTGCCAGCACTGTATCTCGTATTGCTTCCTCACAAGGCATGTCGCGATTGCCCTCTTTTAAATAACTTTTTGCGTATCCGACTAAGCGTTGACCCATTAATGGAGAAAATCGAAAAAAACCCACCGATTCGCCGATCGCGTCGTACAGCAAATCGTTATTGAGATTTTTCCGAAATTCGACGATTTGACCATCTCTTAGGCATATTTTAACGGGTTCATCCCCGGGTTCGAAATCTCGATCGATTAACAGTAAATCAGTGCGCTTAGATTTGACTAATTTACTAAGAATTTGCTTGTCGTAAAGGACATCGGCGTCCATTAATAAAGTGTCGCCGGGGCCGTTAAATTCTTCTCGCATGGTAAACAAGCTGATCATGCTGCCTTCTCGAAAATCCGGATTGTATCGATACGACAAGTTGACCGAGGACGGTGGGTTGATGGAAGCAAGAATTTTTTCCTGCTCGTAGCCGAGGCACAGCGAAATATCTTCTATACCAAGGCTTGCTAGGTTGTCTAAGTGCCGCTGCATCAGCGAGCGTCCGTTAAATTCGAGCAGTGATTTGGGTTTGTCGATGTGTTCGCTGAGTCGACGGCCAACACCGGCTGCTAAAATCACTGCTTTCATGAGTGTATTGATCAATCCAAGTTTCGACGAGTTGGGTTAGTTTTTTCCTAAACCAAATACTTGCTTGAATCCAAAATAGGCAATCGCGTCTTTCATGTTAGAGATAAATCGATGCCAAGGATGCATTTTGTTCGATGTTAAATATTCTAACGTCAGCGCGATTCTCCGTTCGTTCGCCCCAAGCGGCGTTATACGGTGGTAGAGCTTGTCGCCGTTGAAAAAGACCAGCTTGCCAGGCGTGAGTCGAACCTTAACGGTTTCTGTGGTTCGGTCAGGATCATCTTTGTGGAGTTGGCACTCCAGTTTGCAGCTTGAGTTATCTACCAAACCCACTAAAACCGTATATCGAGCGCCTTGATAGTAAGAAGTGTCGTAATGGTAGCCAATGTGATCGCCCGGTTCGGTGTAGTAATAAAGCGCATAGGTGTGCGGATCATCGTGAGGGCATTGAAGCAAGGACCGATCGGCCAGAAAACTAAAAAAATCTATTAAAGGCTTGAATTCATACAAGTCGCGAAAACAGGCTGCGTGCTTATCCAAGTCGAATCGCGAAACACTGCCACCTTTCTTATGCTTAGGAATAAAGTTACGATGAACAACATGCTCGAGCTTATTCAGCTCGGCGATCAATTTCTCGGTTAGGTCTTCAGGTAAGAAATTTTCTATCGCCAAAAATTCGTTATCGCCAACGAATGTATCGCGAATCGCTTGTCCGTTGATCGAGCTTAATTTTTGCTCAAGACTGGAGAGATCGATAGCTGGCATGGCGGGTCTGAATGTTCGGAGGCGGCACATTACCGTTTCATTGACTCTAAATCAATTCAGTCGTCTGAGATCATTAGACTCAGCTCGCAGCCAGCTACTTTCGCGTGTTCGATAGTTGGCGGCTCACCTATAATATCGCTGCGAACGCTAAACGAAACCGTATGGAACTTAATCCTTAATCACGATGCGCTTCACGAAACCGCTTTTCCTAGCCGTCGGCTTTGGATTACTCGCCTATGTTTTGAGTCACGCCAATATTGCGCAAATTTGGGCGCAGGTTTCAAATTTAGATGCCAGTGCGGTAATTGTTGTTTTTCTTATCTATTTATTCTATTTCGGTGCCGATGTCGTGAGTTGGCAATTCACATTCGAAACTGTGCCGTTACAATTTAAGTGGATAGGAAGATTGTTTTTCGTTCGTATGGTGGGTGAGGCGTATAACAATATTACGCCGATGGGGTCGGTTGGCGGCGAGCCGTTAAAAGTGTGGCTGCTTAAATCAAATTTCGATGTGCCTTTAGGTGATACAAGCGCTTCTTTGATCCTGTCCAAAACGGCCAGCATGTTCTCCTTAGTATTATTCGCCCTCGGGGCAGTCATTATTGCCTTTGAACATCCGAACCTTAGTCAAACGCACCGCCTATTGATATTGGGGGCTTTTGCTTGGTTCGTGTTTAATATCGTCGTATTTTTTCTAATGCAGCGTTTGCGCTTGTCCAGCTTTACCGCAACGAGACTCGGCCGCTCTCGTTTCGGAGAAAAGTTAGCGGGATTGGTGGCGGGCATGCATGGAATGGACGAGCAATTTGCGCGTTTTTATGCACCGCCGCGCAACCGATTGTGGTGGGCGATGGTGTGGGCGATGGGAAATTGGGTGTTCGGTGCGGCAGAACTTTATGCCATTTTGTATTTTCTTGGCCACCCTATTAGCTGGACCGAAGCGTGGTTAATCGAGTCTTTACTGCAGTTAATTAGGACGGTTGTGTTTTTTATCCCGGCCGGTCTTGGTGCGCAAGAAGGCACGCTTATGTTTGCCTATGCGGCGATTACCGGAAATCCCACGCCCGGCGTTGCGGCTGCATTAGTGCGTCG
>JBCCFA010000131.1:0-9892 GCA_039029975.1 Pseudomonadota bacterium | reverse complement strand
GCTGATTGATCTGAGAACAAAGCGACGTCTAACGTAAGATTGATGGCCGCAACTTGGCCGTTAACCAATGTAACCGTGCCCGCTTCATTCGACGTTGACGACGTATGGGGAGCGCCCAAGCCAGCATCTGTCGCATTATCAACAACGACGTTTGCAGTAAGTCCTGCGGTTATTCCAGAAACACCGGTGATCGCTGTAACACCGTTCGCTATGCCGTCTGCAAATTCAATCGTGCCGAAATTCGCGAAATTGGTTTCATTTGGGAAAACATCAAGCCCACCGCCAATTTGGTCACCGAATTGCTCAACTTGAGGCGTGCTAGGAATGTCTCCGAAGAGAAAGGCACCATCCAGTACCTGACCACCATTAAATGGTCGGGTAATTTCCCAGAAGGTATCAGAGAAAACTGTTGACCACGTACTGGTGCCGTCGGCGGTCAAGTCTAAATTAAAGCTCGCAGCCGGAGCCTGGGCGCTAGCGCCGAACAACGCCGCCGCTAATAAATATTTTGATTTCATTTCACTACCCTATAGTCAAAATGCACATTGTCCGCTTATCGCGGGTTATCGTTGCCTTAGGTGCCGTAAAGTTTTTATTTTTTCAGCCTTCATCCGGGATGGCTGTGGTGACGAGATTTCCAAACATCGCATCGACCGCTCATTGTTACACACTCAGTTTGCTGTTTTCTACTTCGCGCTCCTTGCGCCACTCTTTCTCGCACAGTGCGCAAGTCGGGGTTATCCCGTTAGCGGCTAGCAGTACGATTTGCCAAACGAAACAACTTTCAGAGTTTCTCACTTAGGCCTAGTGTGTCACTGCAGCAACTTACCGATTCAACTTAACATTGTCAATGGGAATAATTCTCATTACCATCCATTGCTGATGAAACCCAAAGGACTAGCTTGGTTTAGAAAAATAAGGTTCACTGGAGGAACTATGCCGGCCAGACCCACTGAGTCTCAGGCTGAAGGCCCTGTAACTTAGACTAGCGTGGAACGGCGGAAACTAACCAGCTCTCGAAGAATGAGCGGCTCCAGTTTTACGGAGCGAACCGGGATAGGGCGACGAACGAAGTCTTTTGGATGGGAATGTTCGGCCGCCAGACTTACGAAAAACATTACGAATTCACGGGTAGAAAGATGAACAAGAATTATTTTTGGGCCAGCGTGGTCGCAACGCTTATCACCATCTCGGGCAATGCAACGGCTACCACTACTGTGTTAATCGGCGATAACACTAACGGCTATTCCGTGAGTGTTGGCAATGTAATTCTTGATCAGGCTTTCGATGGTCTGGCTTTCGATGGCACACCGATTAGTGCTCGCGGTTACATCGACTTTATTAATGGTACCTACACAGTTGGCCCCGATGGTCCTAGCTTTAGCCGGCTTGGTAATTCGGGAACACAGGTCCCATCGTCTTTCGTAAACAATGGCACCGTCTTCAGAATTCAAGACGCGACCAATGGCGCCCTTTTCGATGCGGTGATGACTTTTTGGAACCCACCGCAAGGGGGCAATGAGGGTGGATTAGGGACGCGACCTGAACCATTCAACGAAACGGGATTTGTCATCGAGGTTACGCCGCTTTCTCAACCGGCACCTGCTGCTACGAAGGTGCCGGCGGTGGCAGGATTGTTCTTAGCTCTCGGCGCTATACCGCTCACAATATTTGGTATCAACGCTTCAAGGAGGAACTAGCCGAGATAGATCACTAAATGAGACCGAGTGCATATCTGTCAATAATCTTTACAGCAAGAACAGGACGGATGGTAAGTTAACGGGGGCGGAAAATGCGGTTCTGTCTACATCGGGGGGCCAGATATCAATCGCTTACGAGAGTTTAATAAAAAACGCTAGGAGGTATTGCTACTAAATGTATCGGTAAAATACCGGCCGTACGACGAAAATACCTAAATTGCATTAATTACCAATGTCAAAGAATTTTACAATTGAATCGGCGCTACGGTAGTAAGCGCTTGATTTATATACCTTGGTACATTATTTGCACTTCGAACTAAGAATCAATATTATTTAGATTGCGCCCGAGCCGAAAGCAAAAGTAGAGGGTAGAGTTATTCGGGGTCAGGCTTATTTTGGGCTTAGCATTTGATCGAGACCGTGGTGGAGTCAAACATCGAAAAGCTAAAACCGCATCGAGATTTTAAAGACCAAGAGGAAGATTAGAATGATGAAAAAACTTTTAACTAGTTCCGCCCTGGCAGTGGTTCTCGCCAGCCAGCAGGCCGGCGCTACAGACACCGCTGTGATCAATTTTACTGCGACACTAATGCCCGGTGGCTACTCCGGTGTTGCTGCGCTCGACCCTTTCCAGGCCGGCACAGTTACGAATAACCTAGTAAACGGTCTCGTCGCCGGCGCGCCAGCTAGCCAAGATTGGCTAAAATTCGATGCGCAAGTAGTCATTTCGAATTTTTCCGGTGACGGAACCTATGAAATCGGAGGCGCTGACGCCGGCGGCATCTACTTTCAGTCCCCACTTCTTAACCGCATCGAAGCAGTATCAATCCGCAGTGAAGGTGCGTTGCAGCAAGACACCATTGATCTCGGTGTTGGTCGACGCGATGGTAATCCCACTCAAAACCGTGATGACTTCTACCTGCCAGATTTCGATCCGAATGGTATTGCAACAATCACGATCAACGGCACAAGCGTGAGTGTTGATTACGCACTAGATTTTTCGACCTTGCCTATCACAAACGCTGAATTCTTGAGAAACGGTGATACATCCACTCAAATCAGTGACACGCTGGCGGCTAATAACGCCGTATTCAGTTTCATCGGCGCAAGCGGCACCGGCACCGCCACACCTGTGGTTCAGGCCAATGACGGTACTTCCAACACGCCTTACGGTTCTTACACCAGCCTCTCTCCAGACGTTGGCGGCAACTTGAGCAACACGCTGGTGCCTTTAACTTTGGAAGCATTGAATATTGAAATTGCGGCCGGAAACATCACATCAGACGGCAGATTGGTATCTGATTTAACGACACCAACTGAGGAGTTTGACGGCGGAAATAACGGCTATCTGCCTGGAAACCTTCCGTTCTTTGATGCTGCCGGCGACGTCACCTTCTACGATCTCACTGGCCAAACTTTTGAAGCATCGGTCAGTGTTGTTCCGGTTCCGGCAGCCGTGTACTTGCTTGCACCAGCGTTCGGCATGCTAATGGCTCGGCGTCGCAAAGCGGTAAGCTAGTTGATGCAGTAAACCACTCAAGTGCAGTACCTGAAAAGCCGGGCATTAGCCCGGCTTTTTTGTATGCTGAGCTAGCCCGTCCGTCATTTAACCTATACCTCAACGGCGACATTGTACGAACCCAATTGAGCGTCTCGGGTGAAGATTCGTCCGAGGGGGATGCGGCTCAAATGCCAAAAAACCTGACACGAGGCTACGAAAACCCCCCATAAATAGTAATAATTCTCATTTTCATTTATACGAATGCCGTAAAGTGTATAATCCAGGCAGAGACTAGCGGACGCAGCATCTGTGCAAAATTCGAAAATCGGCCAGATTTCCGTGACAAAATAAATCTAATAATTGCAAGCCGCGCGTCCCCTTCACAACAAATTAGACGTTCGAAAGGCCCCCTCGATGGTCTTCAAAGTCAGTTGACCATGTTTCGATTTTTGTTCCTTAGCATAGCGATTGCCAGTTACAGCCTGCTTCATAGTGCCGGCGCCGCCGAAGATTCCGATCGGCTAGAACAGGTAGAGGTGACCGGAACCAAAATAGACAAGGATCTGCAGCGTTCGCTGATTAGCACCACGGTATTGTCGGGCGATTTATTGCAGTCGACTGGTGTGGATGATTTAAAAGACGCGTTTCGCTTCATTCCCAATATCAATGCCTCACCCTCCAACAATGGCAACAATGGGATATCTATTCGGGGTATTAACTCAGAGGGGGTTGGCCCGCCCGGTGGTAACCAACAATCGCTCTCCACTTTCATATTGGATGGCGCGGCCCAATCTTTGGAAGGTGTTAGGAAAGGTGCGCGCGGCATTTGGGATTTAGATTCGATTGAGGTGCTTAGGGGACCGCAACTTGCTCTGGGCCGCAACGCCTTGGCCGGCGCCTTAGTGGTGAAAACAAATGACCCTACTCAAGAATTTGAAGCGAGTGCCAGATATGTGGTTGACGCGCTCGGACACGAGCGCGCGGCAATGGTTTCGGGACCACTCACGAGCGAGCTCTCCTATCGTTTTACCGCCGAAGAAGTCCGCAAAGAAAAAGATATTGACTACCTTGATCCGAACGTAAGCTTTCTGGCTGACGAAGATTACTACGCGTTTCGTGCCAAGATACTTTATGAACCAGATTGGCTGCCCGGCCTAACTTCAAAAGTAACGTGGTCTAGAGCCCACGATGATCCGGCGATCACCGCAGTATCGGGACCAGACTTTTTCGCGCGCCGTCTGGAGGTCCCCTTTACTGGGATTGAGCAGCGCATTAACGATGTTGATAACTTAATTGTCGATACGCGCTACGACATCAATAACAACTGGGAATTCACGTCCGTAAGCACGCTCACAAGGACTGAAACCTCTTTCAATACCCCTTCGCCGTCGTTCAATCGCGATGAGACGCGATTAGATTTGGACATCTCTCAAGACACACGACTGAACTATCAAAGTACCGACGGCAAACTGAGCGCTGTAATTGGTGTGTTCTACGGACAATATAATAACCAGCGCGATTCGATCGTGCAGGCGCTGCTGCCAAGAACCGTGCAAACCACTGTCACCCGCGACGTTTCGGCGAATGCTTGCATTGATTTGAACTTCACTGCTAACGGCAATGGGCGCTGGTACGATTTGTTCTCAAATGGATACGCGCAAATCGATCCGCCTTTGCCTTTGCATGGCCAAGGGTTCTATTTGATATTCGATGACCCAATCGCAGGCAACGCTAACGATCCCGTAGGAACCGGTGTGGACGCGTTTCCGTTCGGCGCTACCTGGAACGATGCCGGGGAACTTTATTTAGATCTAAGCTCATTAACTGGCGTAGGAGAAGAGGTTATCCCCATTGTTGATAGCAGTTTTTCTTTTAACGATTTCATCGCTGACGACGACAACATACTCAACACGAAATTTGATTTGGCGACCACTGCGGCCGGCGGTGGTACCGTCACGTTTACCGATGGCGAACCTACGAGTGTGAACGCCAATATCCCGATTTTGTTTTCACTTGACGCAACGGCTTTCGGTTTCGGCGTCCTCAATACTGCGGGCGAAGTCTCCTTGAACGGCGATAATTTCGATCTTGCAGCCGGCGAAGTGCTAGAAGCAAACGTCGGTTCAGCAACTTTTGCCTGGGATTTTGACGGATCTTTCGCCATTAACAACGCCGGTAACTGTTCGCCCACCGGGCAGTCTGAAACAGTCACCTTTTCGTCCCCAACACAAGAGCTCGCCCTAGCGACAATCCAAGATTTGGCAAGCACGCGCGAAATACGCAATTACGGTCTGTATGCTCAATTAGATTGGCAAGTATATGGCCCCTGGCGGGTCGTCGCTGGTCTGCGTTATGACTACGAAGATTTCGTTTACCGAGAAGTTACCCGCAGTGACTCGCTGTCGCTCAACGCCGATGCAAATTTCGAAGCCCTACTGCCCAAGTTTGGATTAACCTATGATCTCACAGCAAATCATTCCGTCGGTTATGTCATTAGTCGCGGTTATCGAAGCGGCTTTATCGATCGCGGGCCATCACGAACACCGACCCCAACGGTTGTGGATCCTGAATTCCTGTGGAGTCATGAAATAATTTTTAGAACAGAATGGTTGGATAAGCGCCTGCGCGCGAATGCCAACATGTTTTACTACGATTGGCGAGACCAACAAATCACCATCGACGACCCCAGTGACCCCACTCGAGTCGTCACGCAAAACGCCGGGCGCTCCGAGGCTTATGGACTCGAATTGTCGATATTTGCTTTAGTGAGCGACAATATCGATGTAACAATGGGCGTAGGATTGTTGCAGACCCGCTTCTTGGATTTCGAAACAGATACGGGAGACCTTAGAGGCAACGAATTTCCCGAAGCCCCACAGATCTCCGCCTCAATCGCCGTCAACTATGCCACCGACAGCGGTTGGTTCTTGGGTGGTGATGTCGCTTACCAATCTAGTAACTTTGCGACAGCGGATTTGCTTAATTTAAAAAGCCGAGTCGTGAAAGGCCGCCCATTAATGTTCTTGCGCGCCGGTTACGAAGCACCGAACGGCAGTTTTCGGATAACGGCCGAGCTTAACAACGTGCTCAATCGACAATACCTTACCGGCCGGGATATCCTTAACGGTGCATACGTCGGTGACGAACGAACGTTCGGCGTTAATGGACAGGTTTGGTTTTAGCCCCATAATATCAACGCGCTGCATTCCTCAACGATTGTCTATCGGCGCCCAGGCTTATTATTACCAGTTGAATTACCATCATCCGGCATTAAAGCTGTTAACAACTAGCCCGTGAAATTTCCCAATCTTTATATCACCTTCTGGCGCTGGCATTTTTGGTCGGGACTGGTGATTACACCCGTATTTATTATCGCAACCTTAAGCGGCGCACTGTATATCTTTAAAACAGAAATCGAACAACAGCTCTATCCAGATATTTTCGTCGTCAACGCGAATCAACATGTCGCGCTAGCAGCCGCCCCATTGGAATCATTGCGCAAGCAAATTCGCACCACGCTACCCGGCTACGAACTTGATTTTGTCAACATTTCAAAAGACCACCGGCAAGCTTGGGAAGGCATTGCGCGTCCAATGGAATTAAATGGCGAGAAGCCCACCTTATACGCGTACTTCGACCCTTACGAAAACCGCATTACCGGCGTCTTAGATCCGCACGAGGGTTTATTTGGCACCTTGCTAGAAATTCATCGCAGTATTTTGGCAGGCATGTTTGGACGAATTTTAGTCGAGCTTGCCACCTGTTGGGGAGTTATCTCCGTCCTCACCGGGCTTTATCTATGGTGGCCACGGCGTAAAGAACTTTTTTGGGGAGTTTGGTTGCCACGGTTCAAAGGCAATAGCCGCAAACTGCTGCGCGATTGGCACACTGTGCCAGCTTTCTACATTGCGCCATTCGCAATCCTGATCTTAATTACAGGGTTGTTGTTCTCTCCCATTTGGGGGATTACCTACCGGGCGAGCACAGCCGTAACCGGCGGCTTTCCCGCATACTTTATTGAACAGCCTACTTCGAGCGCCGCGGGTTCCGTGCAAATTAACGCAGATGAAGCACTAAGTATTGCTAACCAAGAATTTGAATTCGCGGGGACTAACCATAGTATCCAACTTGCACGACCAGGCAGTGACTCGACTTACCATGTGATGAGCGTGGTCGAATCGCCACTGGAGGCCATTGGCGTATTATTTATTGACCAATTCAGTGGCGAAGTTGTTATCTCTGAAACAGCTGCCGATCTACCGATTAGAACCCGTGCAACTTTACTTTTTTATCCGATTCACGTGGGTTCCATCTTTGGTATGCCCACTAAATTCATCGCGCTCCTTACGTGCATTGTGCTGATAGTAAGCGTGTGCCTAGCATTATGGATGTGGTGGCGCCGGCGGGTCCCCGGCTCGTGGGGCGCGCCGAAAAAACAACCGCCAGAAAAAATCGCGAGGTGGTTTGTGCGCACCACCGTTTTGCTAGGTGTTCTGTTTCCAGTCGTTGGTGCGAGTTTACTCTTGCTCGCTTTCATTGACTGGTCCAAAGCTAAGTTATTTAAACCCACGCCGCAGAATTAAGTTAAGTCCTGGATAAGAATTTTATTCTGTCACTCAGTTTTTTCTGCCACAACGCACTTAACCCGTGACAACCCACCAAATCTTTCAGCGCGTCGATAGCAGGGCGATGTTGCGTTACCAATTGCGTAAAACCCGCGATATTCCAAATCGACTGCGATCGCTCTTCAAGGAGCATGGCATCTCCTATGGCAACCTGACCTGCTTGCAGCACCCGAAAATACCAACCGGTTATCGCTTCCGACTCAACAAACAAGGACAGCTTATCTTCGTTAAATTTCCGGTTAATCTTCCAGCACGGACGTCTAGGTTCGGACACTTGCAAGATAACGCTTCCTGCTTTGTAAATATCGCCAATGAACACTGACTCATCGCTCATATCATCGACCGACAGGTTCTCGCCCATGCTGCCTGGTTTGGCAGATTCAATAAGCGCAGGATAAGCCGCATGAATTGTGCGGTAGGCGCTCACTGCAAACTGATGCACTGCCTTATCTGGACCACCATGAAATCGCGGATCGGCTTGTGAGTCACCGCGTAGGCCAAGCGAATTAATTGCTGTGGATTCGACTAAATGCTTATAGATAGCGGTGCGCTCGCCACCGGCATCAAATGTTGTGATCTCGCCGATATAAAGCCCATGAATCTTAGCCATCACAATATTTTACTCGCTAATGCAATGGAAGCTGTAGAATGAAACTCAACATAATTTCTTAACGACAACACAAAGAGTAGCAAGCCATGAATCTAGCTATCCCACCAAGTGCGCTGCATCGGGGTGCCGACGAGTTACCGTTCGTCGATTTAGTGGACGGCGTGCGGATGCAGCTTATGCAAGTCGACCGCCAATTTGGTTTATGGATTGGCCGCTTTACCTTTGACGCCGGGACCACGGTGCAAACCCATCGCCATACGGGCGAAGTGTATGCCTACACCAATGCCGGCGCCTGGCACTATCTTGAATACCCAGAGGTTAACACCGCCGGATCCTATTTATTCGAACCGGCTGGCTCCACCCATACCCTACACGCGCCCGCGGAAAACGAGGTGTTAACTGATGTATTCTTCGTCGTTCGCGGTGCTAACCTGAATTTAGATGCTGAGGGCAAGGTGGAGTCCGTATTCGATGCCGATGTCGCCCTTCGCGTGTACCGCGAGCGATGTGAGGAACTCGCCTTGCCACAACCGAATGTAATCGGTAGTTAGTGCATTCGCGGGGCAAGGATGGCCATTAAAAGATCCGACCAACCCGTTCCTACCACTGGGGTAGACTTTTATAGGCCCTGCAAAAACAGACATTTAGCAGGTGATGAAAGCTCGACACGGCGCGAGTATAATTCCTTCTGACTACGACTCCGTAACAATAAGTTCCTGAGGGGGAAAATAATGAATCCATTAAAGTCTGTTGTCGGCACGATCGTGCTCGGGTTTGTGGTAGCCGTTGCCACTATGGTGCTTTTGGGTCACACGAGCGACTTTCCAGCTTGGTCTTTGGCAGTCTGGTTCCACGTGCTATTCGGTGTCGTTTGGATTGGTTTGCTCTACTACTTTAATTTTGTGCAAGTACCAGCGGTCGGCGCTGCAACGGCAGATACCGACGGCCCCGGCCCGGCTGCGATTAATAAATACGTTGCCCCCAGAGCGCTGGCATGGTTTCGCTGGGGTGCCGTGGGCACTTGGCTGACCGGCGCGGTTGCGCTTGAAGTCTCCGGCATCGGCCTGAAGGAAGCGTTCACGCTACAAGCTGGCGCCGCAACTATTGGGGTCGGCGCTTGGATGGGCACGATCATGTTGTTTAACGTGTGGGTCCTTATTTGGCCAAACCAAAAGAAAATCTTAGGCATTGTGGAAGCGAGCGATGAAGAGAAAGCAAGCGCAAAAGTTGTCGCGCTCATGGCTTCACGCACGAATACCTTCCTATCAATACCGATGTTGCTGTGTATGATTGGCCATGGTCACGGTTTACCGTTCTAATCAAAACCATTCAATCTTAGAAAAAACGAGAGCCCTGCTCTCGTTTTTTTTACGTCGCATATCACGCCTTACCGAGTTAAAACTAGTTGGGCTGTTTTAACTGTTCTAATTCTTCAATACTTCTTGGCCAATCTTTT
>JBCCFA010000130.1:0-9942 GCA_039029975.1 Pseudomonadota bacterium | reverse complement strand
CGCAATTTTAGCGATATCTTTGCCGGCCGCTGTCTGTGCTTGAAGTTCAGTGAAAATTGTCGGAAATACAGTAGCTTGCTGCTGTGATTCCGGTATTTCCACAGCGCCATCGGCAACGTCCTGTGGTGTCGTGAGCGGCGAGAAATGTGACTTGCTGGAAACGAGCATTAGTTAGTTGCGCCGACGATGGGTATTGGGATCCGGATACATGCCCAATCAATAGCAACCTCCGTGCCAAACTTGGGTCAGCGCTTACGCTCAGCTTTTTGGTGGTCGAGCGTCTTCAAGCGCCAACTGTTCGCGATTGCTTTGTATCCGGCGAGCAGTCATTTCGCCGCGAGCGATTACGCTTTCGTAACCTTGCACTTTACCTTTTGCCGCATGCCAGCGCTCTTTGCTCTGTTGTGTAATTTGATAGGTTTCCTGCGCCTGAGTTTGTACCGAATTTATAATTTGATCGAGGCTAGTGACAAAAGACACAATTCTTTGTGCTTGATCTGCTGTCATGGCGACGCTCGTCGTACTTTGTAACGGGGCGTTGTACTCCTCGCGATAGCGTTGTAACTCTTGCAACTGCCGGTCATGTTTTAGTTGTTGATTTAAATCTGCCGCAAATGCGGCGGCGGCTTTTCGTTCTTCCGCGACTGCAAGCTTTGCTAGCTTGTGCAACTTTTTCCCGCTATTTTTCGTCATAAGCTAAACGCAGATAATTCATCCTTTGTGGATTATTGTGGCGTGAAAATTTGAGCCAATTGTTGTTGCGCTGAAAATATATCGACCGGCTCATGCATTTGTTGATTCAAAAAGCTTTCCAGCTGCGGGTAAAGTTCTACCGCTTTATCCAGCTCTAAATTACCGCCCGCCTGATATGCCCCGATACTGAATAGATCTCGGTTAGACTCAAAAACGCTGTAGAACTTCTTAAACGCCCGGCTGAATTTTAGTTGTTCAGGAGAGACAATACGGTTGACGACTCGACTCACGGATGATTCGATATCAATCGCCGGATAAAGACCCCGCTCCGCCAGATCGCGCGATAAAATAATGTGTCCGTCTAATATGGCTCTCGCCGCTTCGGCGATCGGATCGTTGTCCTGATCAACATCAGTCAGCACCGTGTAGAACGCCGTAATCGATCCCTCGCTAGCTGTGCCGTTGCCCGCCCTTTCTACTAATTTCGGTAATTCAGCGAAGACTGATGGTGGGTAGCCGCGAGTCGCGGGTGGTTCGCCCATCGTTAAAGAAATTTCTCGCCTTGCTTGCGCATACCTGGTAAGAGAATCCATCAACAATAAAACGTGTTTACCTTGGGCGCGAAAAAATTCGGCCACGCTAGAGGCCAATTCGGCGCCACGAATTCGCATTATCGGTTGCGTATCAGCGGGTACTGCAACGACGACCGCGCGCGCCAACGATTCGGGTCCAAGATTCTCCTCGATAAATTCTTGGACCTCGCGACCGCGCTCACCAATAAGCGCTACGACAATCACATCGGCATCGGTATAGCGGGCCATCATGCTGAGCAAAACACTTTTACCAACGCCGCTGGGGGCAAATAAGCCAAGGCGTTGCCCGCGCCCCACACTTATCAGTGCATTGACCGAACGAATGCCAACATCCAGTTGATTGTTGATAATTTGTCGATCAAGCGGGTTACGTGTAACGCCGGCAAGTGGCCAATACGCCGATGTCTCAACCGGCCCACGCCCATCAAGCGCTTCACCAACACCATTCAAGACCCTGCCTAATAGCCCAAAACCCACTGCCGCATTGGCCCTGCCGCCAATGGGCGAGACCCGTGCATTGGGAGCTAAGCCCGAGGGCTGGAAACTAGGCATCAAAAATATTCGGCTGTTTTCGAATCCAACCACATCCGCGATTAACGATTCGCCGTCAGGTCGCTCTATTAGGCACCTATCGCCGAGTGCAGCCTCGCAACCCACCGCTTCCAATGTTTGCCCAACGATGCGGGTCAACTTTCCGCTGACGATGGGTTTGATCGACGTTGATAAATTCCCATCGAACTTACATAGCCGAGCTTTCCAGCGAATTGCAGCGTCGAGTTCAGGTTCAGTCATCGCTGCTATTCGTTTCGTCCATCATGATCGCTGCAATTTGCGAAACTCGATTTTCTACGCTTGCGTCGATCGAAGAACAGGCGGTATCGACGCGGCAACCGCCGCGCGTTAATGTCGTATCTGCGAGAAGGTTCCATTCCACCTCGTCAAACTCGCCGCCTAAAGCCGCACGGATTAGTGAAAGATCCTCTGGATGCAAATGCACGGAGACAAGTCCGGACGGCAAGGGTAATTGTTGGATCGCATCGCGGACGGTATTTATTATCGCCTCGGGCGTGGTGCTCAATTCCCGCGCAATTACTTTCTCCGCGAGTTTCACAATTAATGCGGAAAATAATTCAAAGATCTCGTTGTCGAAAACGGTTATTGGTTGTTGGATTTGAGTGCTGATGGTGTCGAAAATACCGAGACATCGGGCTAAATCTTCGCGTCCCTGCTCAAATGCGGCGGCATAACCCGATTCAAATCCTTCTTTTTTCGATTGTTCGATTAATACCTCAATGTCTTCGGCGGTCGGGATGTTCCCGGTATGCACTTCGCCGCTAGGGGTAACAATGCGCCCCTCCATTAAGGGCGGAGTGTAGGCTTCCACGCCGTGAGCAGTCTCGCCCTCTGACACCAATTCAGTCATTAGACCATCGCCTCACCGCCTGCACCGCCCAAGCTAATTTGCCCTTCTTCGGCTAGACGACGGGCGACACCAAGTATTTCTTTCTGTGCAGCTTCAACTTCAGACAGCTTAACTGGCCCTTTCGCGTCGAGGTCATCCTTCAACATATCTGCCGCACGACTCGACATATTGGTGAAAATTTTGTCTTTAATCGCATCATCGGCCGCTTTCAAAGCCAACACTAAGTTGTCTGTCGATACATCGCGTAGGATCGTTTGCATGCCGCGATCGTCCACCTCCGCAAGGTTGTCAAAGACAAACATCAATTCCTGAATCTCCTCGGCCAATTGCTGATCAGCCTCAGCGATTTTTTCGCTGATATCCGCTTCAATGCTTGAGTCAACAAAATTCAGGATTTCAGCAGCACATTTTATGCCGCCAAAAATTGCAGCCTGCCCTTGCTTACCGCCCTGTAATTGGCTTTCTAGTAATTCGTTTAACTCTTTCATTGCCTCGGGTTGTACGCCATCAAGCGAGGCAATTCGCATTAACAACTCCGGGCGTGCTTCATCCGGTAGCAACTGCAGGACTTCGGCGGCCTGATCGCTATCTAAATACGACAAAATAATTGATGTGACTTGCGGGTGCTCGAATCGAATCAGCTCTGAGATTGCCCGCGCATCCATCCACTTGAGTGACTCAAGACCACCTGTGTTGTTAGCGGTTAGTATCCGATCGATCATGCTCTGCGCTTTGTCCGATCCGAGCGCATCGGTCAGTACATTTCGAATGTAATCGTCGGCGCCAATCCCGATTGGCGTTTCGCTATTCGCTTTATCGATGAATTCATCGATGACCTGCTTCACCGCAGCCTGATTTACATTAGAGAGAGCTGCCATCGCAGAACCGATGCTTTGGACTTCTCGTGGACCGAGATGCCGCATGATCTCTGATGCCGCCGATTCGCCCAGCGTCATGAGTAAAATCGCCGATCTTTCGGCACCAGAAAAGTTACCCGATTCTTCAGCCATTATTCCGCGGCTACCCATCCTTTAACGATTTGTGCAGACACTTTCGGTTGGTCTTGCACGAATTTCTGGATCTGTTCGACATCTGCGTCGGAGCCCGGTGGCGCCAATAATTTGGCTTCCCCACCGCCCTCATTTGCAGCTTGTGTAGTTTCAGCCTGAGCGTTTGCATCGCTCTCGAGGCTGCGGGGCGTACCGTCTGGGTTGGCGACTAATTGCATCGGGGGTTCAGGTTTTTTCATCAAGGTTTTAACAGCGGGACGGATCACCGTAAATAAAACAATGAGTGCAAATATTCCGCCTAGCACTTGCTTGCCAATATTCCAAACCCAGGGCTGTTGCCAGATTGGCGGTTCGGGCAGCGGGTCCGCTTCTGGCGGCACTAAAAATTCGACGGCTCGTAAACTGACGGTATCACCACGACTCACGTTAAACCCAATCGCGTCTTTGACTAATTGCGTCATCTCTGCGATTTCTTTGTCGGAAAAGCCGGCCGCCGGCGATGCCGCTGCAGCTTCCTCAGTCCCTTGATTAGATTCTTCCGCCGTTGCCTCAGCAGAGGCCTCCACGACAGCTTGTTTATCCCGGATCACGACTGCGACGGATAGGCGTCGTAATACCCCGGTCGACGGTTTGGTATGGCTAATAGTCCGATCAAGTTCATAATTTCGGGTGGTTTGTTTGCGCGACGTGCCAGGTGCTTGTGTTGATACCTCTTCAGTTTGCTCCCCGCCGCTCTCCGCAACTTCCGGCGATTCACTGGCGATTGGCGGTTCATTAGTCAACGCACCAGGTACGCCGGCAACCCCCTTACCAACACGTTCTTCTTCCAGTAAGCGTTCACTACGAACGGCCGGTAGATCCGGGTTGAAGGTTTCTCGCGTTTGCTCGCTAGAAGTAAAGTCGATATCTGCGCTGACTTCTGCGCGTACACCATCCGGTCCCACATACGGCATTAGAATCGCTTCGACTCTTTGCACATATGACGCCTCGATGCGGCGATTGTAATCAAATCGCTTGCCGGACAGCGCAATTTCATCGTTGCTATCCTCGGCCGTTAATAAGTTGCCGTTTTGGTCGACAATGGTCACTTTATCCGCAGGCAAATTTGGAACACTGGCTGACACTAAATGCGAAATCGCCCCCACCTGCTCGGCTTCAAGTCGACGCCCGGCATAGAGCTCAACAATAACTGATGCACTCGGTTCACGTTTCGATCGCGCAAACGCTGTTTCCGCAGGCATGCCTAGATGAACGCGAGCGGTGCGTACATTTTTGATTTTGGCAATTGAGCGCGACAACTCTCCTTCTATCGCGCGCTGATAGCGGGCACGCTCAAGAAATTGACTGGTGCCAAATCCGCCGTCGTCCTGCATTAATTCAAATCCGATACCAGCGCCGCGCGGTAAACCTGCGGTTGCAAGCTGAAGTTTTGCGTCATGTATTTGCGATGCAGCGACCAACACGCCACCACTGGCGGGATCGACGCGATAAGGGATATCGCTCGAGTCTAAGGCTTCCGCTATTTGGGTAATGTCTCGATCCCCTAAATCGGAGTACAGCAGCGTGTAATTTGGGGAGCGCGCCCAAAGCATGACATATGCACCAAGGGCGACGCTGGCAGCAATCCCGATTAGCAAGCCTGCTTGACGAAGAACATCCATGATGGGATTCGGCGAGATTACGCTCGCCGTTTGATCGTAGGTGGCCATGGTTTACTTTCTCTCGCTGTTGCTGGCTTCTAAATTGGCATATTCATAATGTCTTGATACGCACTCACTAAGCGATTACGAACTTGTGTAATCGCTTCGAAGGAGACATTCGCTTTTTGCATTTGAATCATGACGTCAGTTAGTTCAACGCCGGCTTCACCACGCTCGAAAGCATCAGACATTTTTGCCGCCGTCTGCTGCTGCATATTGACTTCTTGGATGGCATTGCGCATTAGCGTTGAAAAATCTATCCGCTCGCTGCCAGCAACGTTGATCGCAGTGGGGTTTACCGATGGCTCGGCAACACTCGATGCCCGCGCAGCCATAGAGCGCATTTGCAGTAACAAACTATTTGTGTTGATTTCATTCATAGTTAAGTTTCCAACGAGAGAGGAATTTAGAGACCAGCGAACATTTTCTCAGGATTATCGACCGGGAATATCAACGCCGTCGGCCCGCATTTCGGCGATTTTGTAGCGTAATGTACGCGGCGAAATGTTCAGTTGTTTTGCAGTTTCTTTCCGCGATCCGTTACATTCGCGTAACGTAGTTAGGATAATTCGGCGTTCATGATCGCGAAGGCCATCCCCTAAAGAGTCTTGATCCTCAGCCGGAGGTTCGGCGTGATTTGTCGGGTCATTTGATTCGAAAACGAGATCGTCAACGCTAATCACTGCTTCGTCGCACAAAATCGTTGCACGCTGTATAACGTTATCTAATTCTCGGACATTTCCCGGCCAATGATATTCCTCAAGCGCTGCACAAGCGGGCGCGCTTATCGTTAGCGTTTTATGGTTTTGTTTCGCACATGCTCTAGCAACGAAGAGTTGCGCGAGCGGCAAAATATCATCGATTCGATCTCGCAGCGGAGGCACTGCTATTGGGAATACATTAAGCCTAAAATACAAATCTTCGCGAAAATTACCGTCTGCAACTTCTCGCTTCAGATCTCGGTTCGAGGTCGCGATAATTCGAACATCCAAATCAATAAGGCGGTTTGAACCCAGCCTTTCCACCTGTTGCTCTTGCAGCACACGAAGTAATTTGGCTTGCAAGGGCATGCTCATCTCGGTGACTTCATCGAGCAATAGCGAGCTGCCGTTAGCTTGCTCGAATTTACCTGCAGATGCTTTATAGGCGCCCGTAAATGCCCCCTTTTCATAGCCAAACAACATGGCCTCTAACATATTGTCAGGTATCGCCGCACAGTTAACCGCTATCGGCGTGTTCTCCCTGCGCGACGAATGTTGGTGTAACAATCTAAAAACAACTTCTTTACCTACGCCAGATTCTCCGGTAATCATCACGGCTGAATCGGTGGTGGCTACCTTTGTAACCAACGCATCTAGCGTGCGCGCCGCATCAGATGCCAGCACAATTTCTCCCCGATCAGATTCGGCAGGTAGCGCGATAAAATTCGAAAGTTGATTGATCAACACTTCAGCATCGAAAGGTTTGGCAAGGTAGTCACTCGCGCCGTCACGCATTGCGCTAACTGCACCGGAGATGGATCCGTAGGCAGTCATTAGAATGACTGGTAATTTCGCATCCGTCTTTCGAATTTCTTTTAATAATTCTTGCCCACCGAGCGGTCGCATCTGTACGTCGCTAATCACGGCTTGAACTTCCGTTTCCGCGAGCGCGCGCAAAGCAGCTTCGCCATCATTTGCACAAATCGTCTTATAACCACCAATTTCTGCGGTTTCGCGAACGGCATCGCGCAGTACTTCATCGTCTTCTACGATTAAAATTTGGGGGTTCAAATCTCATTCTCCATACTGAACGCTCGTTCTAATTTGCCGATCGCGCTAGCCGAATTCTCACAAACAGGAATTAGTACGGTGAAACATGCACCGTCGCTAGCTTGGTCTTCTAAAATAAGATCGCCGCCATGGGCTCGACTGACAGCCCGACCAATCGCCAAACCCAAACCACTGCCGTTCGGTTTGTGGGTCACAAACGGCTCAAAAATTTGCTCTCTCAGTTCTGGTTGGACGCCAGGACCATCGTCTTTGACGCGAATTCTCACCGCGCCTGGCTCAAGCTCATAGAATATTCCAATTGCGTTGGCACCTGCGGCGATTGCGTTGTCGATTAAGTTTTGAACCACGCTAAGCAAGGCATCACGATTAGCGCGAACTCGCGTTGCCGCCATTTGTCCAGACACTCCGCCGAGCTGGATTGGGATTGCACTATCCCTTACCCGTTTGCTAATGGATTCCGCGAAATCGGTGATCCCTATAGAGACAAGTTCGAATTTTTGGTCGCGGGAATACATCAACATATCGCTAATCAACCTCTCTATGTGCCGCAAACTCTTGACCGACTTATCAACCGCCTCACGCGATATTTTATTAATTTCGTCTGTGTGGCGGAGCCTTCCTAAATGCAGTATCGTCGCAGAAAGCGGCGTTCGAATTTGATGAGCAAGCGCGGCAGCCACTTCCGTTTTCGCGCTGAGCCTTTGATGATGGTTCAACCTATCCAGCAAGCGTCTAGTGTCTGTAACGTCTTTGATGAGTAAGATTTGACCTGCTCTACCAGGGAGGGCAGCGGTCTCTATGTTGACGCGACGGCCGTCGCCCAGCGATATATCGTGACCGTCATCAACGCGGGGCTTGAAGACTCGCTCTACAACTTTACTCCATTGCTCTCCGTCGTTAACGGGGCCAAGGAATTCCTTTGCGGCGGGATTTACGCGACATACCGTGCCATTGCTCGCTAACTCTACAACGCCTGCTGGCAAGGCATCGAAAACTGCAGCGAGCTGATTTGCCGATACCGATTGTGCTGCAAGCTGGAGTGACTTTAGTCGTTCGGCAGTGTGTAGGGTTTCGGTGAGTTCCGCCACACGAGTTTCTAGCGAGGCATAAAAAGATTTTAGTTCTGCAGATGCGCGTTCAAAATCCGCAAAAGCAGATTGCAGATACTCACCGTGCGTGACTTTTTGTGTCCCCAAAACAATTCCTGCCGTGTGGCGGCACGCGCGACAACGTGCCGATCAATTAGTTTGTTTGGGAAAGTTTTTGCAAAGACTATGCCAGACTGAGTCTAGGCAGTTTTTCAGTGACTTAGGAAGAAAAACGTTAGGGATTTCCGACGTCTGCCGGAATCTCGACGTCAAACTGCCGACGCTTGTTCGCCGCCTTTTTGTAAACCAAGCTTGCGCATTTTCTCGACCAAGGTGGTGCGTCCCATTTGCAGGCGTTTCGCCGCATGGGCTACCACCCAATCTGTATCGTCCAACGCCTGGCGAATCAGTTTGGTTTCGATTTCGGTTAAATGTTCTTTTAAATCTAATCCTGCGCGCGGCAGATGAACGATACCCGGTCCGGCAGGAAAGCTAGGCGCGCTCTCGTTCACTTTCATTGCCTCGGGATCGCGGTATTTCGCCGGTAAATCATGCACATCTACGGTGGCACCGGGGTACAGGATAATTAAGCGCTCAACAAGATTTGCTAGCTCCCGCACATTACCGGGCCACGGATAATTGGCGAGTGCGTCAAGTGCGTCTTGCGTCAAACGTATGTTTGCGCAGCCCTCACTGCCTAAGCGTTCAACTAAGTCATTGACCAGCAGCGGTAGATCCTCGGTACGATTCCGCAGCGGCGGCGTTTCAATTGGAAACACGTTCAGTCGATAAAACAAATCTTCGCGGAACCGCCCGTCCTTAATCGCAGATTCTAAATTAATATGGGTGGCCGCAATGATCCGAACATTAACCGTCACCGATCGGTTGCTGCCGACACGCTCAAAAGTCCGTTCTTGTAGAACGCGTAACAACTTGACTTGCATCGGCAAGCTCATATCCCCTATTTCATCGAGGAAAAGCGTGCCACCGTCAGCCATTTCAAAGCGACCTTGGCGAGCAACGATTGCACCCGTAAAAGCGCCCTTCTCGTGACCAAACAATTCACTTTCCAACAACTCAGCCGGGATCGCACCACAGTTTATCGGGACGAATGGCTTACTTCGGCGCGGCGAGTGATGATGAATATGACGGGCCACCACTTCTTTGCCGGTACCGGACTCGCCCACCACTAAGACGTTCGCATCACTCCGGGCAACCATTTCAATCATCGAGCGCACGCGCTGAATACCACGCGAACTACCGATAAGGTTTCTAAATAATTCCAAAGAACGAGGTGCGGCACCTTGGTGTCGATTTTCAAGATAGGTATCAACTTTTTGCAGCGCTCTATCGAAAATTTTTCGACGTAGCGGCAGCTCAATCTGCGCTAGCGAGCCATTGACTATGTTGCGATCAAGTGTTGCTGCGGGCCGCGTTTCGTCGAGCAGCAACACGATGGGCATATAAGGATCAGCGAGCTTGAGGCGGCGGAATGTATCGAGCAACAGTTTCGGCGATCCACAGTTTCCAAGAATGACCATGAATAAGTTGCCGTCGGCTTCGAGGATGTCGCTCCAATCGTCGCGGGCACCATGACAGGATGCATCGAAGCCTTGGAAGGCAAGAATATTCAATACCTGATCCGCGGTCGTGTTATCGTTTT
>JBCCFA010000129.1:0-9972 GCA_039029975.1 Pseudomonadota bacterium | reverse complement strand
TCCAATTCTTGATCGTTCATTGCTTGTGTTTGCATGTCATCCCCTTCTGCAGTTGAAGTGAGAAAACGGTTGGACTTGATGGTATACCGGGTGCGGCCTTGCTTGCGGCCAATCTCATTAATTAGAGTGATGATATGATCTGGAGTGGGCAGAACAGTCATCTTGCCGTGACAAGTCGATTACACCAGATAAATCTGATGTCTACGTGACGATTAACATCACTGAAGGCGATATCTACAAAGTCTCCGAAGTGAAGTTGGCCGGTAAGTTGATCGTTGAGCCCGAAGAGTTATTTGACTACGTGTTAACCCGCAAAGGTTCCGTTTTTTCACGTAAGCTTATGACCGAAACCGGTAAGTTCATTACCGATCGATTGGGTAACGAAGGGTATGCGTTTGCGAACGTCAACCCGATTCCCAGATCGAATGACGAAGATCAAACGGTTTCCGTGACCTACTTCGTAGACCCTGGGCAGCGCGTCTATGTGAGGCGCGTGAGCTTTACCGGTAATACGAAGACACGCGATGAAGTGTTACGACGAGAGATGCGCCAACTAGAAGGTGGGTGGATCTCTTCTGCCAAAGTGGAGCGATCAAAAATACGCTTGCAGCGCTTGGGCTACTTCGAGGAAGTTAACGTCGAGACGCCGGCCGTGCAGGGTTCGACGGATCAGGTGGATGTGAACTTCACAGTGAAAGAACGCCCGTCGGGGAACCTCCTAGTGGGCTTAGGCTTCTCGCAAGCGCAAGGCTTAATTTTCAACACTAATGTGACGCAAGATAATTTTTTGGGATCCGGCAAAAGCGTTAGCTTTGCTTTCAATAACAGCGAAATCAATCAACTCTTTCGGTTAGGTTACCTAAACCCATATTGGATTATAGACGGCGTTAGTCGAGGGTTTAACGTGTCCTATCAAGAAACGGATACCGGGAATAACAATATCACGCGGTTTGATTCCAAAGTGATATCCGCTGGGGTTAACTTTGGGATTCCAATTTCAGAATACAATTTTGTCTCGCTGGCAGCGAATTACGAATCAACCGAAATTAAAACCGACCCATTCTTACTCGATCCAAGGATTGCATTTTTTCTGCTCAGGGAAGGGGATGAATTCGATATCATGCGTATTAGCGCGTCGTTCTCATACGACACACGAAACTCCGGTATATTCCCCACGCGTGGCACACTGCAGCGAATTAGGGTGGAGGGTGCTATCCCGGGCGGTGATCTACGATTCTATAAAGTTGACTACGATTCTAGGGTTTTTGTTCCTTTAATTAAGAATTACGTATTGTTGCTGAAAGGCGCCATTGGTTACGGTGATGCTTACGGCAGTACAACGGAATTGCCGTTTTTTGAATCCTTCTTTGCTGGCGGGCCGAGAACGGTTCGCGGATTCGAGGAAAATTCTCTGGGGCCACAAGATATCTTCGGTCGAGCTCTAGGGGGTGACTTCAAGCTGGTCGGCAATGCAGAACTCATAATTCCAGTGCCCTTCCTAGAGGCGCTGAGCAAGTCGATCCGACTAACTACATTCATCGATGTCGGCAACGTTTATGGTACGCAAGAAGAAGTAGACCTAGGGGAGCTCCGCGCTTCCGCTGGAATTTCTGGCGTTTGGCTATCACCGTTTGGCCTTTTGTCGGTCAGCCTCGCTCAACCGTTTAACGACCAACGATTTGATGACATACAGAAATTTCAATTTACCTTTGGTACAAGTTTCTGACGGTTTTGGTGGGTTTTACACTGGCATGATGTGTTTTCGTTCTTAAGTTGGAACGTTACCAACCAACAACGGTCCAAATTAGAAAATAGATGGAGAGTAATCTGTTGAATATTAATCGAATCTATCACCTGTTAGCGGTATTGGTATGCACGATGGGTCTCATTACGGCCTCATCGGCGGCGGATTATAAAATCGGTGTCGTGAATGCGGTTGCGGTACTCGAGGCTGCGCCGCAATCTGATGCCGCGAGGAAAAAACTCGAGAAAGAATTTTCCTCGAAAGATAAAGAACTGGTCGCGAAACAAAAAGGCTTGAAAAGCTTAGAAGATCGCCTCAAAAAAGACGGCGCGATCATGAGTGAGGGTGAGCGTGGACGCTTAGAACGAGACATCCTACAGAAACGTCGCGAACTAAAACGCGATCAGGACGAATTCCGTGAGGATGTGAACTTCCGCCGTAACGAAGAGTTTGGCCAAATCCAGAAAAAAATCGTTGAAGCTATCCGCGCGGTTGCTGCCGAAGAAAAATATGATCTGGTGCTGGGCGAAGGCGTGATTTACGCGAGTAAAACGGTCGACATTACCGAAAGCGTGATCAAGAAGCTAAAGGCCGGCAAATAAAGGGCGAGTCTATATTCGACACAAAATCTAAGCGCACGGTCATGTTGCGAGCGCCGCGCAGATGGCCCCCGCAACGGTTGCTGCCAACGCGGCTAGCAACGCGCCGCACGTGACTCGCGTTTAGCGTCACCAGATGCCAGTCGCCGTTGCAGAAATCGCAAGACGACTTGGTGCTACTGCCGAATGGCTAAATGAACTGCCCGATGGCACACCACTAACGATCGAGCACATCGCACTACCGTCGAATGCGAACCGACAATCCCTTAGTTTTCTAACCGAACCTGCCAACGCAGACCAAGCAAATAAAGCTTGCGCGGTTCTAACCTTGCAGGCTCACGCATCGTTACTAGACCGACCTCTGGTTGTGGCGGCGTTGCCATTATCGATTGCGCGTGCGCATCAATGGTTGCCACTCGCCGATACCGCGTCTGGTGGCATTAGACGAACTAATATTCATCCATCAGCGGTGATAGATCAATCGGTGTCTATTGGAGAGCATTCGTCTGTCGGTGCGAATACCGTGTTATGCGGCGATGTGCGGATAGGCAATTTCTGCGATATCGAACCAAACGCAACGATAATTGGGCCTGTTGCGCTTGGCAATCGCGTTCGTATTGGCGCCAATAGCGTGATTGGAGGGCAGTCTTTTACGTACGTCGAAGACGGTGAGAAATGGATAAAATTTCCCGACCTAGCGGCCATAAAAATTCATGATGGCGCCGAGATCGGTGCCGGTGTGACAATCGATCGAGGTACGTTAAGTGCGACAGTGATAGGTACGGGCGTGATACTGGACAATCAAGTACACGTCGGGCACGGTGTGTCGATAGGTCGAGATTGCGCAATTGCGGCTAAGACGGTGATTGCTGGTGAAGCGTCGATAGGAGAAGGGTGTAAAATAGGCGGGGCATGCGCTATCGGGGAAGGCGTGCAGATTACCAACGACGTGACGCTGTTGGGGATGACCGGCGTTTCTAAATCGCTGCATGAAAGCGGCGAGTATGCGTCGGGATGGCCGGCCCAACCGCGGCGACAATGGTGGCGCCAACTGGCCAAATTGAAATCGCTAGCGAAACATAAGTGATGGCGTCCATATTAAAATGCGAATTATTAGAGTCTTAGTATGAGCTTACTCTCGATCGAAGATATTATGTCGATGCTACCGCATCGATACCCGTTTTTATTGGTTGATAAAGTGACGGAGTGCGTGCCATTCGAATCGATCACCGCAATCAAGAACGTTACCTACAATGAACCGTTTTTCACTGGCCATTTTCCCAAATCCCCGGTCATGCCGGGGGTGCTAATTTTGGAGGCCATGGCTCAAGCAACGGGTGTCCTCGCATTCCATTCTTTCAAGACAACGAGTAAATCTGATGCCATGTACTATTTGGTCGGGGTAGACAAAGCAAGATTTAAGAACCCGGTAGGTCCCGGGGATCAGTTAATATTGCGGGCAAACCTAAAACGAAATATTCGTGGTATTTATCGATTCGAAGCCACTGCTCATGTAGAAGATCAACTTGTTTCGAGCGCTGAATTTATGACGACCGAAATGGAGCGCGAGTCTTGATTCATCCCTCGGCAATCGTCGATACGAATGCTGAAATCGCCCAAGATGTGCTCATTGGTCCGTTTTCAGTGATTGGCACTGGCGTGAAGATCGAAGCGGGCGCCGAAATCGGTAGTCACGTCATTGTAAAGGGCCCGACATCTATCGGAAGAAACACCAGAATATATCCCTATTGTTCAATAGGCGAGGACCCACAGGACAAAAAATTCGACCCAAGTAGCCCAACGAGATTAGAAATCGGAGAAAACAACACGATTCGCGAGTACTGTAGCATCAACCGGGGTACAGTTGGGGGCGGCGGCGTGACGCGGGTCGGAAATGACAATTGGATTATGGCTTACTGCCATATTGCACATGACTGTCAGGTTGGTAATCATGTAATTTTTGCCAACAATGCCACGCTTGCCGGGCATGTCGAAATTCATGATTATGCGATTCTCGGGGGCTTCACCGGTGTGCATCAATTTTGCCGCATGGGGGAAAATAGCTTTTCGGCAATTTCGGCGGTGATTGTGAAAGATGTTCCGCCGTTTGTTATCGTCGATGGCAACAATGCGCGGGCGCGGGCGATTAACCGTGAGGGACTGCGCCGGCGCGGTTTCGACAGCGATACTATCTCTGCATTGAAAGAGGCTTTTAAGACCATCTATATCAAAGGCCTAACGCTAAAAGATGCCATGGATCATCTCGCTTCACTTGCAGGCGAAATCGAGCAAGTCCAACAGTTTGTGTCATTCATTCAAACGTCCGAGCGCGGAATTGTTCGATAGTAATGCCTGATAAATTATCGGTACCGGTGCTCGCGACACATCCAAGTTTATATGACTAAGGTCGCGATTGTTGCCGGAGAATCATCCGGCGACCAACTCGGCGCTGAATTAATCAGAGGCTTGCGCTCGTTGCTCCCCGACGTCGAAATTTACGGGATGTGTGGACCAAAGATGCGTGCAGAAGGATGTACTGCGCTAGCGGATATTGAAGAGCTCTCAGTGATGGGGCTAGCCGAAGTGTTGCGCAAGTATCCAAGCCTTAGGAAGTTGCGAGCGCGTTTAACAGAGGATTTAATTGCTTTACGCGCAGATGTGTTTATTGGCATCGATGTGCCAGATTTCGTCCATTACATTGAGCGAAAACTTAAAGATGCCGGTACTAAAACCGTGCATTACGTGGCCCCTCAGGTTTGGGCGTGGCGGCCGCAACGTGCCAAATCGCTCAGCAGAGCAATCGATCTCTTGTTAGTACTTTTCCCCTTTGAACCGAAATTTTTCTCCGATTACGGCATTCAAACTCAATTCGTGGGGCATCCGTTAGTTAACAAAATAAGCGAAAACGTTAGCCGAAACGAACACACCGAATCTTTGGGCTTAGCTGCCGACAAGCGCTACATCGCCATGATGCCGGGCAGTAGAAAACAGGAGCTGAGGCGACATACCGCGCTTTTTTGCGACGTAACCGAGCAACTTGCTAGGATCTATCCCGACGCGATTTTTCTGTTCGGCGCGGTCCACGACGATGCCGCGGCTTACATAGAAGCGGAGCTTGGTCAGCGGGCATTGCAAGATCGGGCTAAGGTAGTGGTGGGGAACTCCCACGCGATACTAGGCGCCGCCGACCTGGGATTGGTCGTATCCGGCACGGTAACGATGGAGGCATTACTTTCAAAGACTCCGATTGTTGTAGCGATACGCCTTGCAAAACTGTCCCATTTTATTTTGAAACGCTTAGTCACCACCCGGTTTGTGGCGATGCCTAATATTTTGGCGCAAACAACCTTGGTGCCAGAGTTTGTGCAAAACGACGCGACGGTTGAAAATCTGGTAACAGCTTTAGGCACTTGGCTGGACGATGCGGAGCGGGTTGCGGATTTCGGCCTGCGCTCTAATGCGATAAGAAAATCTCTCCAATCGCCGCGTGATAATGCGGCAGCAAACGCGATCGTTGAGTTAGCCTTTGCAGGGAAAGGCAGTTGATTAATCCACTGGTTAGCCAGGATTGCGAAGTCGTGGCGGGCGTTGATGAGGCGGGGCGGGGTCCATTGGCAGGACCAGTAGTCGCCGCGGCGGTGGTGTTAGACCAAGGGGGTTCTCTTGCGGGACAGGTTGCTGATTCGAAACAACTGAGCGCTCGTCAGAGAGCCGATTTATTTAGCGCGATCATGGGCAAAGCGCGTGCCGTAGGTATTGGTATAGTGGGGCCCTCGGATATCGATAGACTAAATATTCTGCAAGCGACGATGTTAGCAATGAAACGAGCGATCGATGATTTGTCGTTACCGCCAACGAGAATATTGGTCGATGGAAATCGTTGCCCCGAGACATCGATTGAATCGGAAGCGGTGATTGGTGGCGACAAAGTCGTGCCTGCAATTAGCGCGGCATCCATCATCGCAAAAGTGACTCGTGACGAAATGATGCTGAAACTGCACGCGAGCTACCCGCAATATGGATTCGACAGCCATAAAGGCTATCCCACTAAGCAACACAAAGAAGCGCTCAGCGAGTTCGGCGCCACACCAGAACATCGCAGAAGTTTCGCCCCGGTTAAAGCCGTGCTTGCCGATATTTCAGAATTTAGTAGGGGTTAAGTCCGTGAGCGAACGACCCTTTGTCCATTTACATGTGCATTCTGAATATTCGTTAGTTGACGGCATCGTTCGTTTACCGGCGCTAATCAATAAAGCCAAATCACTCGGACAGCCCGCTGTCGCCGTCACTGACCAAAGTAATTTATTCGGCGCGGTTAAATTTTTTCGCGCGGCTATCAGTGCTGGTATCAAACCAATAATCGGATCGGAGGTTTGGCTAAGCTATCCAGACTCAAATCAAAGCAGAAATCGCTTAATCCTCTTGTGCAAAAACATTGACGGGTTTCGTCAGCTTTCTCGGCTGGTCACCAAAAGTTACCGAGAAGGGCAAGTGCGCGGCGTGCCAATGCTCAACCCGGAGTGGTTTGACCCTCATAATTGCGATCAACTGATATGTCTTTCAGGCGGGCGCGAAAGTGACATTGGTATCGAACTTGAGGGCGATAATGTCGCGCAAGCTGAACGTCACATTGATTATTGGCACGAAATATTTCCGGAAAGATTTTACCTAGAACTAATCAGAACTGGGCGACCGCGGGAGCTTGAGCACGCCAAGGCAGTGGTCCGGTTGGCCGCCGCTCATAGTGTTCCTATTGTGGCCACTAACGACGTGCGCTTTGTGGAATCTGATGATTTTGAAGCGCATGAGGCGAGAGTCTGTATTAACAGCGGTCGCATGCTGAGCGATCCGCGGCGAGAAAAGGCATATTCCAGAGAGCAGTTCCTGAAAAGCGCAACGGAAATGTCAGCGCTATTCGCGGATATTCCTGAGGCCATCGACAATGCTTTCAACATTGCGATGCGCTGTAATTTGATTTTGGATATTGGTACTTACCATATGCCAAGATTTCCCGCGGCCGAAGAACAATCCATCGATCAACTGTTACGAGAGAAAACCTTCCAAGGCTTAGACGCCAGATGGAACATGCTTGAGAAATTAGCGCAGACGGGCGGTCGAGCGCATGACACCTACATTTCCCGAGCGGAGGAAGAGCTCCAAGTCATCATTCAAATGGGCTTCTCCGGTTATTTTCTTATCGTCGCCGATTTTATCCAATGGGCCAAAAAGCATGACATTCCGGTAGGTCCAGGACGAGGATCGGGCGCTGGCTCGCTGGTCGCGTACGCCTTGGGCATTACCGATCTAGACCCGCTTGCTTACGACCTTATTTTCGAACGATTCCTCAACCCCGAACGGGTATCCATGCCCGACTTTGATATCGATTTTTGCATGGATAGGCGCGACGAAGTGATCGATTATGTTGTGCAAAAATACGGTCGGGATCAGGTCGCGCAAATCATTACGCACGGTACGATGGCCGCAAAAGCGGTGGTGCGGGATGTCGGCAGGGTGCTTGGATTCCCGTATGGGTTCGTTGACCAGATTGCCAAACTCATCCCTTTCGATCCCAATATGACCTTGTCGAAGGCTATGGATGAGGACGCGTTGAATTCGCGTTATGACGAGGACGAAGAAGTCAAAAGTATTATTGACCTGGCCATGGCGCTAGAAGGGATTGCGCGGAACGCTGGGAAACACGCGGGAGGCGTGGTCATTGCACCTTCCGCGTTAACAGAATTCACGCCGCTCTACTGCGAACAAGATAGCCAATCCGCGGTCACGCAGTTTGATATGGGTGACGTGGAAAACATTGGGCTAGTAAAATTCGATTTTCTGGGCCTTCGAACGTTAACTATCATCGATTGGGCAGTGCGCGATATCAACCGCCTCGTAGGCGCCGACAGCCCAGCGCTTGATATTGCGGCCTTGCCGCTCGATGATAAAAAGACGTTTGAGCTTATCCAGGCAGCACACACAACCGCGGTATTCCAACTCGAATCGCGGGGCATGAAAGAACTTATCAAACGACTTAAACCGGACTCATTCGATGATTTAATCGCCTTGGTCGCATTGTTCCGACCCGGTCCGCTGCAGTCGGGCATGGTTGACGACTATATTGACCGAAAGCACGGACGGGCGCCGGTTATTTATCCGCATGAATCGCTTGAACATATTTTGAAACCAACCTACGGCGTTATTTTGTATCAAGAACAGGTGATGCAAATTGCGCAAGTGCTAGCGGGTTACACGCTTGGCGCAGCGGATCTCTTACGACGCGCGATGGGTAAGAAGAAACCGGAAGAAATGGCAAAGCAGCGCGAGACGTTTGTTGAGGGCGCTACGAACAATGACATCGACTCTAAGGTTGCCGCGCAGATTTTCGATTTAATGGAAAAATTTGCTGGCTATGGTTTTAATAAATCGCACTCCGCGGCATACGCACTAGTCGCCTATCAGACGGCGTGGTTGAAGGCACATCACCCGGCCCCATTTATGGCCGCCGTTTTGTCTTCAGATATGGATTCAACGGACAAGGTTGTTCGTTTGATCGAAGAATGTCGTCATTTCGATATTACGGTGGAAAATCCGGATATAAATCAGTGCGATTTCCGTTTTACGGTTGCCGATACAAAAACAATTTTGTATGGCTTAGGCGCGATCAAAGGCGTTGGAAAGGCGGTCTTGGACTTACTGTCTGAGGAGCGCCGCACGATCGGTGAGTACCGCGATTTATTTGATCTCTGTTGTCGGAACGACGGGAAAAAAATTAGCAAGAGAGTCCTAGAATCCTTGATCAAAGCCGGCGCTTTTGATTCTTTCGGCGCTACGCGACGCGGCTTAACTTCCATCGTGGCTCGCGCGGTGCAGGTCGCAGAGCAGCAAGCAAAAGATAGCGCCGTGGGACAGGAGGATATGTTTGGTATTACCGCCGGGCCCGAGAGCTCACAATCAGCAAACGTGACAGCGGAAGATTGGAATAACGCCTTGAATACGCCAGAGTGGGCGGACAAAGATCTATTGAGCTGGGAAAAGGAAACGCTAGGTCTCTACCTGAGCGGGCATCCGATTGACCGATACGAAGGTGAACTTCACGGCTTGTCGAACGTGAGGTTGTGTGATTTGAAGCCTGGCAAACGCCGGGTCGCAGGCTTGATCGTGTCGGTTCGGATGGTGAAAGGACGACGTGGCCAAATGGCGATCGTCACCTTGGATGACAAAACCGCGCGCGCTGAGGTTACGGTTTACTCGGAAGTATTGCAGGAATGTGTCGACCGTCTTACACCCGACCAAGTGTGTATCGTTGAGGGTAAGTGTCAGTTCGACGACTTCAGTGGAGAGCATACGATTTTAGCCGAAACGGTTATGGGTTTGGATGAAGCCAGAAACCACTTCGCGGAGAATTTTCTGCTGAAGCTCCAGCAACCGATCGCTGCAACTGAAGCCGAAAAATTAAAAGGGATGTTGGCAGGGGCGATTGGAGGGAATTGTCCCGTCACGATAGAATATCAGCAACAAAATGCCAGCGCTCGCGTTAGATTGTCGGATCAATGGCGAATCAATCTATCGGATCAATTTTTGGAGCACGTCGCTGCACGCTACGGAGAAAATTGCGTGCAAATCGAATAC
>JBCCFA010000128.1:0-9998 GCA_039029975.1 Pseudomonadota bacterium | reverse complement strand
GGCCCAAAAAGGCTCTATATCATCGCGTTCATAATAAAAGATCGGTGCTTGCTCTCGCAGCAGCTCACATTCCGCCCAAGGAAATCCGAGTTGCTCATATCGGTTTGGGTGGTGCAGATTAATATTATCAAGTGACAACACTTGCTTGCGTCCGGGCCGAGTACGTTTGAGTTTGCCCCCGTTCCCTAAATTGGCGAATCGGGGGCAATGATTCTACCGCTTGAATAAACCAATCAAGCTCGCTTTTTCAATCGTATTGAAGTTCAAATAAAAACCCACAATGGCGGCGGAAGTATCGGCAGTTACGGGTAGTTCTTTTAAGCTACACGCATGGACGGTAAAGATGTATCGATGAACATGCATGCCTTCTGGCGGGCAGGGACCACCGTAACCAGGGGCACCAAAGTCCGTTCGAACTTCAAGGGCACCTGCCGGCATTTTGCCGCTATTTGGATCACCGGCCCCCAGGTCAAGCGAGGTAACCGATGCAGGAATATTGGCGACAACCCAGTGCCAGAATCCGCTACCAGTTGGAGCGTCTGGGTCATAGCAAGTGACCGCGAAACTTTCGGTCCCTTCCGGCACATTACTCCAAGATAGCTGTGGGGAAAGATTTCCACCGCTACAGCCGAAGCCAAATGCCTCAGAAAGCACATGATCGGTCCCCAGATAATCCCCTTCGCCGAAGCTTTCACTTGTTAAAACTAGGGCCATTTTTTTCCTCCAGATTGTGTTTATTGAACCAGGTATAGAGTGTCGCATACACGGTAAATACGAACAAATACGTACTTTTTGTGACGAAACAATTCGGTTACAAAGTCGTATCGCTTAGAAACAGAGATGTTACAGCAAGTGATTAGAATGTTTTCCATCAACTAAATAAATGCCAATAAGCATATTGATGGAGCACTTAGATGAAAACGGTAAATGAACAAAAATTGAATACCAGGGCTGACCGAGCCGACAGACGCGTAAATACGATGACCAGCCTAGCCTCCGTTGCGATGACAGCTTATTTGTGGATGCAAATAGTCGTGGTGTTGGCGCCAGCGGCTGCTTAATAGCGAACTCTTCATGAATGCTCCCCCACCCTAATCCCCCTCCGCTCACGTCAAAGTGAGAATCGCATTCATGAGATTTAGCCCGGTTTTACCCCGGGCTTTTTTTTGTTCAAATTCCAGCAAACAATGCGATAATTAGCCCGTAAATTCGATAAACGTAAAACAATGCCAAGGGGGACAAAATGGCAGGTAAGTTCGAAATATTTAAAGACAAACGCGGTGAATTTTGTTTTCGCTTAAAAGCGTCAAATGGGGAAATCATCCTTGCGAGCGAGAGCTATACTGCTAAAATCGGGTGCAAAAACGGCATTGCGTCGGTGCAAAAAAATTGTACCGATGCGAGTTGCTGGGTGACCAAAGAAACAAAAAGTGGCCAGTATCGATTTAATCTGCGCGCGCGCAATAACCAAGTCATCGGCACTAGCCAAAACTATAAGACCGAAAAATCCCGTGATGCGGGTATTGCGTCGGTGAAAAAACACGCGCCGAAAGCAAAAATTGAAGATCTTTGTTGATCGCGAATTGAAGCTCGTTTCGACCCGCCCTAGTGGCGGGTTTTTTTATATCTCGGACGCTGCGTCCGAGATATAGCAAGGGCGAAGTTGCTAGGCTGTCGGCGAATTTGACCACGGAGTCGTCACATGAGCTATGCCCACGTATTCCCGCATGGAGACGTTGAAGAGATTGGCAACAACATTTTCATGGTTCGCGGCAGCATCAAGCTGAATCCCGTGATCAGAATCACCAGAAACATGGCAGTGGTGAGGAATGGACGAGAAATTTCCTTGATAAATCCGGTGCGAGTTAACGACCGCGTTTTAAAGCAGATTGCAAATATAGGGGAGATTAAGCATCTGATTCGAACAGGCGCGCTACATGGTGTTGACGATCCCTATTACGTTGATAATTTTGGCGCGAGAATGTGGTCGCAACCGGGTGGCACCGCTTACACCACACCCAAAATTGATGTTGAAATTAGCGCGGATACAAGGCTACCGTTTGATGACGCGACCGCAATTATTTTCGAAAAAACGAAGCAACCGGAGTGTGGCTTACATATCGCGGATGGCGATGGTCTTCTTCTCACCTGCGACGCGATCCAAAATTATGGCGACTATAGCTATAACAATTTATTGGCGCGGATGATGTTGCCATTTATTGGCTTTCCAAAAAAAACCTTAGTTGGCCCCATATGGACAAAACTGATGACACCTGAGGGCGAAAGTTTAGAAAGCGACGTACGCAAGTTATTAGCCTTGCCGTTCAACCGCTTGTTAGCGGCACACGGCACATTACTCACGAGCGGCGCGCATGCTGCAGTAAAAGCCGCAATTGATGAGGTCTTTCCGGCGAACTAATTCGGCGACCGAAAGATGGACATTGACGCTAGGTGAAAGCATCGCTGTCGGGATAGGATCCGATACCCATACCGTCCTTAACTGGCTTTAGCCTCTGTGCTAATAAGGGTCTCGGATCGGTGAAAGGTTTCCGTTCGATTCTTCCCGCGACTTTTTGCCGCATACAATGCATTGTCGGCCTGTTTTAGGACTCGTTCCCAGTGGTCATCTGGACGGGAAATTGCCGCAACGCCAACGCTTACCGATAAAACACCAAATTCGGAATGTTCGTGTTGTTCGGCAAGGTTTTCGACGCCTCGGCGCATACGTTCTGCCGAAATGGCAGCATCTTCAAGTGATTCGTCCGGGAAAAGGACTAAGAATTCTTCTCCGCCGTAACGAAACAGAGAATCAGCGACGCGGATATTTTGAGATATCGCATTTGCTAGTTTCTTTAAGGCCTCATCACCGGCGAGATGTCCATAATGATCGTTGTAAGCCTTGAAATCATCAACATCAACCAAGGCGACTGCGTAGCCTCTGCCTGTGCGCGAACTAAGCCCCGAGGCGCGCTCAAGCGCCAGATCCATCGCTCGGCGATTGCCAATTTCTAGCATGGGATCGATCATAGAGAGAGACTCCAGGCGCTGATTAAGCCGCTGCAGCTCTCGAGTTCGCTCGGTTACCCGGTCCTCAAGCACTTGCTTTTGTATTTCAATGTCTCGCGCGTGTGCCCTCAACAGGTCAGTTTGCGTAACAATACCTACCATACGTCCGTCGGGGTCTAAAATTACACACCGTCGAATGCCGTTTTGCTTTTGGATTGCCAGCGCATCAGCGCAAAAAGCGTCTGTAGAAATTGTGACTAAGCCGTGAGTCATGATCTCGTGTATACGAACGGATGCGGCCGCCGAGCCGAACTCAGCCAGCGCGCGAGTAATATCTCGTTCCGTGGTAATGCCAATTGGTTTGTCGTTTTCGCAGACTGCCAGGCAGGAAAAAGTGTTGTCGCGCATTTTGCGCGCGGTTTCTTCGACGCTGGTTTCTGGCGACACGAATTCCACCGGCGAGCTCATAAAGTGGCGAACGAGAGATTGTGACATAGCGTTGAAAATCGATCGGGAAAAAACCGTTAGCGGTTGGGCTACAGGAATCTTGAATCTGAGCCCTGCGTATCTCTTACTGCTCGATCGATCGTACACCGCCTAATGGGCCGCAAGCGGTTCCAGATGCTGTTTCGACGACTACAGACTCGAACGGCAGCGATTCGTAACGACGCTATTTCTTCCAAATATCGCGCTCGTGCATCATCGAAATTTGTTTTTCGATCACCTGCTCTTTGTATTCAGCGTGTTTCATGGGAGCACGGTCAAGATAGAGGTTTTTGGGGTAAATCGGTTGGTCGTATATTTGCTTATACAGTTCCGTTTTTAGATCTTTCATCCAGTTCGTCCATTGTGATTTGGCTCGATGATGTCGCAACGCACCAACGTCTACGGGACCCGAAACCCAAGTGGAAACCCCGCTGTAAGCTTGCTTCCCTACAATTTGACCTCGGTAGTTCACAATCATCGAAGCCCCGCCGAACGTATCTATTGGGGTAGTGGAATCAGGGGTCAGGTGATATGTGCCAAGGTTTGGGGCAATAACGAACATGTTGTTGTCTAAAGCACGCGCGCGGTTTTGAATCTCAAAGTAATCGTTTGCGGCTGCCGGGTGCGGAATCGCTGCACGGTAGACAACTTCGCAGCCATTCATCGCTAAAGCGCGGGCGTTCTCCGGGTAGGAACCCTCGTTCGCCATCATAATCCCCATGCGACCAAGCGGGGTATCGACGACTGGCCAGAATGCGTCGAGGTTATAGCCGTATTCATCCACCCACCAATCGAATACGTCGTGCGGAGTAACGGAGTGTTCGACAGGTAAAAGGGTGACCGTTTTATAGTGTTGCAAAATAACATCGCCCTCGTTGCTGATAATAAAACCGACATTAAAAAAACGATCTCTGAATTTAGGATGCCGCGCTTTCGCTTGCGCCATAATGTAAACGTCATACTGCTTAGCCAATTCACCCAGTGCATCGGTTTCGGGCCCAGGAATGTCAATGGCGCAGTTATTCGCAAAGTCAGCGTGATCAACATCCATTACTTCGTCATTGAATCCCTGTAGTCCGCCCTCAGGGATCGCGACGAGCTTCACCGGAAAATCGATGTCAGACAACCAACAGGCGGCCTTCAGCATGTGTTTTTGATGCTCGATATTGATGAAGATATCTTCGCGTTTGTTTATCCCCCACATGGTGGGGACTAGACCAACAGCGTTATAGGGTTCAATCATTTTTAACTCTCCGAAGCTGGTGTGATGCGATACAAAATTATCGCACTTATACGAATTTAAGTGTTCTCTTAAAGCTTAATAGTCTCCTTGAACTTCTTCGGTTCCTTACGGCATGCGTGATAAGGAGTAGTAGAGGAAATTATGTCTGGGTGCGAAAAAAAATCTGTTTTCTCATCCAGAGAGTATCGAACAGCGCATGCCAGATACTTTGGCGAATCAGGATGATTATTGCTGACGAAGGTCGATACTTCTTCCCGATTAATACCTAATGCGATCGCCCTAAGCGCGATTTTCGGTAATTTGTTACAAAATTTTATTGAGCTTATAGCTTGTCTGAAGCTTGAGCTTGATATCCGAATTCTGAAAGCGTACGTTGCAAAAAAAGGGGAGGGAATACCATGTCACTACGCATATTTGCGCTAGCCGCTTTGACTGCATTCTTTGGCCACG
Source organism: Pseudomonadota bacterium (assembly GCA_039029975.1). Classification (GTDB taxonomy): domain Bacteria; phylum Pseudomonadota; class Gammaproteobacteria; genus JBCCFA01. The sequence goes on along the minus strand of JBCCFA010000128.1, from coordinate 4,813 downwards.
TGAGCGCCACCACCATCGCTTTTCAGGGGACCATTGGCATCATCAATATAGATGACCCAGCCGCAACTTTTTCGGGCTCACCAATTGGGCAATCGTATAATGGTGAAATCGACGACGCGTCCTTTAACGGTTTCATTTCCGATGGGTTAACGACCGCTACTTTCGATTGCTGCCTAGCTGCCGGCGGAATATCACTAACTAATGACATGACATTGTCTCAAGACGACGCAGATCTCTTAAATGCCCTATCGGGCAGCAGTGATTTTATGCAAAATGACCTCGTTGATTTAGTTGATGTTGAAGGTGATGGTTTAGTTGCGGGCGGGGGTAGGTTAGAAGTGGGATTATCTTACATCCTTAACGCGACTGCCTTTGATAATGAAGACCCAGCGAATTACCCGTTTAATGAAAACGACGTACTGATCACGCTGTTCTTCGTTATCGAAGAGAGTGCTTTGGGCGATGAACTCTACGATGTCCTTGGTGTTGTTTCGCCTGTGCCCGTTCCGGCAGCGTTTTATTTATTTGCTAGCGCTATGATTGGTCTGTTAGCTGCGCGCAAGAGTAAAAAAAGCTAGGGTAGGCCAAATGTGCAAATCGCTGATTGGTTATGTGACTTGGAACAGCATTAATTCGAATAACGCGTTAGTCAACGCTTAACTCAGATATAATATCGAATCGTTTGCGTGCGACGTAGACAGTTGTCTGCCAGTAGGGCCGCCAACCCTGCCCCTAATATTGAGGACATATCGGTCTTCGCGATCTGCCCGGTAGTAGGTAGTTGTATCCTTCGCCGAACGGGCACTGAAATAATTCGGATAAGATTATGACGCGCGGCATTATCTTCATCGTGCGAAGGCGGACTGGGATAAAATGGTGCTCATGCGCCGGAAAAGTAGAAAGCGATGACGAGTAATGCAGTTGTATTAAACCTTGAGGCAAGGCGCTACGAATTCGACGACGTTGTGGCCGCACAGGAATTTTTTCACGAACGTAAATGGTCCGATGGAATGCCTATTGTCGTGCCAACGGCAGAAGCGGTTGGCGCTTGCCTGGACGCAGCTCTGATGACGCCGGGTAATTTAATTGGTATCGAGCCTGTTCGTGAACGCGCAGTCGTCGCAGAAAAGCTTGCTATCAATACGGTTATGGCCGGTTGTCTGCCGGAATATTTTCCACTGGTGGTCACTGCATTTACCGCCATGTTACAAGAACCGTTTTTGCTTCACGGCGCAACGTCGAGTACTGGCGGCGCGGCGATTCTGTTAGTAGTGAACGGACCCGTGCGCCAGGAACTTGGTATGGATGGCACCTTCAACGCACTCGGTGCGACTGACCGTGCAAGTACCTGCATTGGTCGAGCTATTCGGCTAGCGTTATATAATTTGCTTGATCTAAGGCCGGGTGAAGTGGACCGCGCAACGCTCGGTCATCCGGGCAAAATGAGTTATTGCATCGCTGAGGACGAAGAAGGTACGCCGTGGCTACCACTGGCCGAAGAGCGCGGTATGCCACTCCAAGCCTCGTCGGTTACCGCAATGGCCGCAGGTGCGCCTCGTCAATTAATGAACGAGTGGACGACGGAACCCGAGGAGATCCTTAACACCTATGCTAGTGAGATCTGTGCGAGCATGAGACATTACTCCATCTGGCCCGGTAACTACGCGATTGTCGTTCCTCCGCAACTTCGCAATCACTTCGACGTAGCGGGCTGGTCAAAAGAGGATGTTCGGCAATATTTGTTTAAGCGCGCACGCATCAAACGTGGCGAATGGACTGATTGCGGTAAGGGCGCCGTGGTGGGTCGCAAGGCCGAACTCGAATATCCTGCATTCAATTCGCCTGATGACGTGCTGGTGATCGCGGCCGGCGGGCCAGCAGGTGGTTTTGGTGCAGTCATACCGCCGTGGTTTGGCACCAAGAGTCGCGCGGTATCTATGGCGGTTGGTGCGTGTGTTGATTGCGACCCTTAATCTTTAAGCAAAAGAGATTTACCAACGGAGCAACGCTATGACAATTGAAGTGCTCGATCCTACCCATGAGGACCAACAAGGCTCTTTCGTTACCGCTCCGCGTTTAAGCACCTTGCAAGGCACAACAATAGCGATCATTTCTAATGGCAAGAAAGGCACACTGCCGTTTTTCGAAGCCTATGATCATATTCTGCGCGAGCAATATCAGGTCGCCGACGTGATTCGTCTAACGAAATCGAATTACAGCGCACCGGTAGAGACCGAGCTACTCACTGATGCCGAACAATGGGACGCGCTGATCGCTGGCATTGGGGACTGAGGCAGCTGTTCGTCGTGCAGTTTGCATGACGCGATTATCGGGGAACGTTTGGGTCTACCGTCCGTTGCAATCATGACATCACAGTTTGTCAGCGCGGCAAACCTGATGGCGCGTGTGCTGGGCGCTAATGAATTTAAATTTATTACAGTGGATCACCCAATTAGTAGTGCTGATAATCAAGAGTTACAGACGCGCGCGCGGGAAGCTGCGGCCGGTAGCGCACGTTTGTTAACAGCTGCCCGGTAAACAGTGCGATTACTAAAATAAATAGGTAAACATCCTCCAAGTCGCAAGCATCGCAGGCGGCCGCAAAGACTAAACAGATCGGCGAGCCTCGCGCCAATTTGCGTTCGAGCGGCGCCGGTGATTAGCGGTTATTTCGTCTTAAAGACCAGCCTAAGGCTCGAGATCAGTCGGGCATTCGCCGTATAGCCGTTCCGACTTACGTGATCGAACGGCAAAATTTACCTTATCTAATTCAATTGACTCCAACAAAATCAGTTTTTTGACGTGCCTATTGGCGAGGACTAGATAAGTTAAATTAGAATGATACCTACGGAATGAGTGTGTCTTCCCGGAAGAAGAATTACAAAGAGACTGAAGCGCGTGCCGGTTGCACGAGGAGAGGTAATAATGGATGGCCACGATCGTTTGAACTTACATTCGGGATTAACCGAATAGTTGCTAACGCAATGTCCACATTGTTCCACTGGGTGTATGGTAGCCACGCTGCTGAATCGGTAACCGATTCAGCATTGGATCAGCTACTTGAAACAGCCAGAAAATCGAATACCGAGAACGAAATTACGGGTGTGTTGTTATACGCGGATCGCGCCTTCTTCCAAATTATTGAAGGACCGGAAGCACAGGTACAAACGCTTAGCAAAAAAATAATTCGGGATGGGCGCCACCAAAGTATCGAAACGGTTCGCTTTGAACGCAAAATGTCACGAGATTTTCCCGACTGGAAAATGGGATATGTGAGGTTAGATAATTCCCCTCTGCCAGATGGATATTTCCCAGTGCTGAACCGTTTTTTTTCTACGTACTCTCTAACAGATTCAGACACAGAGAGCTTTTATTTTATAGAGGCCTTCCGGCGTCATTTCCTTCGTTAGAACACTGGCCGTCGAGTTTGCTTTTGTTGCGTAACGATGGTTTGTCGGCCGGTTCGTCGCCGCACGAGTGCGGCCGACGCGCTTAACAACAATAGCCAAGTAGCCGGAATAGGGACTGGCGCTACGTAAACATTATCAACGATATTGCCCGCCACTGAATTGGCTGTATACCCCTCCGGCAAATCAAATACGGGGCCGAAACTTGGCAGGGTCAATGTGTTTAGAAAATCAGATTGTGCACCAACCGCACTACCATCTCTGGAAACCGCGCTGGCGCTCGCGATTATTTCTAAATATAAGACCAAGCTTTCGTCGACCGGCACGGAAAACGTGGGCGTCTCGAACGTGCCGGCGAAAGACATTTGGTTACCCGGGATCGCGTCACTCAAAACTCCCGTTTGAATAATGTTGAGGCTGCCGTGGTCGAACTCCCAAATTACACTGCCGATCGAATCGGGAATCGCGGTGCTGCCTGGGCCGGGCGCCCCAAACCCATAAACCACCGACACTGCGGCTGTCGCTCGCACATCACTTCCATCTTCAACCGGAAAGCCTTCACTGCCAAAAATGCCCGCAACCCCATCTAGCAGAAAGGACATAGATACATCGATTGGGTCACTATTCCCCGGGTCTTGCTCGTTGGTGACAACAATATCGTCGAAACGCAGACGCGCAGTTGCGCCCGAAGAAATTGATAGTGCGAACGGAATATCACCAACTTGAGACGGCACGATAGACAAAGCGAACGAACCAAGCCCAAACGAAGCGGCCCTTCCATGCGCGGTCGCTGTTCTACCACCTATGGGATGAGGATCCGCGACAGTAAATACCTGCGCGAAAGCGTCCGATTCGTCACTAGCGCCAGGTCCAGGGATAGTGGTTATGTCTGTGCCGGCGCGATAGATCGGGATTGCATGCGCTGCTTGAGCGCACCACAGGATTATCAGTGTGACTAGAAACCTTGAGACTAAATCGCGATTTATTAGATACATTACCCCCTCCTCAAATCTATCGCTACGCTAGAGCACGACGCTTCTGAGCCCGAGCGATGCTAATTTGATTTCTGATTCTCCGTATACGGTATTACCTTGTAAAGGTAATAGATCTCAGTTTGATGCTATTTGTTAGGCTAGCTCTCAGGAGCCTTCCGCCTTAACTCGAATCTTGTGAAAATATGCGCTAATCGCTCTAGGATAGTCGGGGGTTTTAATACTTGAGAGAATTGAAGTACCAGTAACGAGAAATGCTACCCACGGGAATCGCCGATTTGTTATAGGCGATGACCCGCATTTCGGAGTTTCACTCTGGTAATCCGCAAGGTGAATCGGTGCGTGATGAACGACTAAAGCTTATTAAGGTTTGATATCTGTTCTTCCAGGCGTTTGAAGCGCGTATCCCAATCG
>JBCCFA010000127.1:0-10018 GCA_039029975.1 Pseudomonadota bacterium | reverse complement strand
CTTTGCGCTACTATCAAAGTGTTAATAACGCCTTTCAGCTTTCTACTAAGCACACCAATTTAGCCACAATTAATCTTAAATTAAATAAATTTGATGTCGCGTTATATCATGCTAATGCAGGACAACAGGAGATATTGATTCGTATAGTCTTTAATCACTGGAATAGACTGAATGGGATCTGCGATCCAGGCGTCGGCCATTTTGCCCGCGCGTTCTAAGCCAGGCGGGGCCCAGCCGGCTAACCAAATAGGCGGTCCCCCTTCTTGATAAGGCTTAGGTGTAACTCGCACGTTTTCGATTTTGTGATACTTACTCTCATAGCTAAAAGGCTCACCTGTCCAAGCGTGGCGAAGAATTTCCACACCTTCTACGGTGCGCCCAACCCGTTGCTTGCTCGTTAGACCAAACGCTTCAAAATCCGCCGGCTGATAGGCAATGCCGGCGGCAGTAATAAAACGCCCTTTTGTCGCTTGATCGATTACGGCGATGTCTTCTGCCAAACGAATGGGATGGTATAGCGGCATCAACAACACGCAAGTACCGATATTTATTTTCGTTGTGTGCATCCCAACTAAGCCAGCCATTAATACAGGCGCCGGGAGGTAGCCGTCTTCTTGTTGATGATGCTCGGTAAAGAAGAACCCTTCGAAACCCACCTCTTCGCAAAGTTTCGCTTGCTCCACGATCTCGTCGATCAGCGTGGCAACGTTTTCGCCGTTTGGGGGATCTTGCGTACACGGAAAATAGCCAACGGGCAACATAGCATCGTTCTCCTTAGATTTACTTAGACGTGGGATCCGATCATAACATCTGGCCAGTGGCGCGCGCTGGCGGCGATGTGCCGAATGTTTCGCTAAAATGTGCTGATGCCAGCGATCGCGCCCAATAAATCTACCTCGCCATTCTGGCTGAGTGTCGTAGCCGGCATGGCGGTTGCCGTTATTGTCTTTGGTCCACGCAGTACATTCGGTTTGTTTGTCGAACCAATAGACGCCGCACGCGGTTGGGGGCGTGAGGTGTTTGCCTTGGCAATGGCGCTTCAGCAATTAGTTTGGGGTGCATTGCAGCCTATAGGTGGATTTTTTGCTGATCGCTTTGGTGCAATAAGAGCTATTACCGTAGGCGCTTTACTCTATAGCGTCGGCATGATCTTAATGACGATGGTGCAAAGCCCACTGGGTTTGCATTTGTCTGCTGGTGTGCTGATTGGTGCCGGACTCGCTGGCGCCGGACTGCCTATCGTCGTGGCTGCTGTTGCGCAAAAAGTTTCGGCTGAGCGTCGTTCATTGGCACTTGGCTTAGTGACTGCCGGAAGCAGTCTTGGGCAGTTCGCATTCGCGCCGCTTAGTCAGTGGTATATAGGGCAATTCGGTTGGGTACTTGCACTCGCTTTAATGGCGATACCGGTGCTGTGCCTACCCTTGATTGCGTTGCCATTGCGCGGCGCGGCATCATCTTCAACGGAAGATGTAGCGCCAATTCCGATCGGCAAGTTGCTGCGCGGTGCGCTATCGGTTCGCTCTTATCAATTATTAATCGCCGGGTTCTTTGTCTGCGGATTCCACGTGTCATTTATTACCTTGCATTTGCCGCCGTATTTGCATGATATGGGTGTAGCGGCGAGTCTTGCCGCCATTGCATTGAGTGTCATCGGTTTATTCAACGTAATTGGTGCGGTTGTTGCTGGTGTGCTCGGTCAGCGCTTTAGCAAACGGTACGTTTTGAGTTGTCTATATATCGCGCGAGCAATCATCATTACGATATTTCTCATTGCCGAGAAGAACACATCCAGCGTTATTTTATTTGCGGCGGGCATGGGCTTGTTGTGGTTATCTACGGTGCCACTTACCTCAGGTTTGGTCGCCGTAATGTTTGGTACTCGAAACCTGGGAACTCTTTTCGGGCTAGTTTTTTTCTCCCATCAGGTGGGTGCTTTTATCGGTATTTGGTTGGGCGGATACTTATACGCAAGTCAGGGCAGTTATTTTTGGACTTGGGTTATCGCGATAATCTTATCGTTAACGGCCGCCGTAATTCACCTACCGATCGAAGAAAAACCGGCAACGCTCGCGGGGTCGCCTGTACCGGTTAATTGATGGCGAACAGGATAACTAATACGTCGCGGTGAGTTTGAATTCCGGATGCTCGATGATGTATTCAGTTAAATGTGTTTGCCGATCGAAAGCGCCGGCCATAAATGCGATGGCGTTTATTAATTCTTCCTCCGGCAAAGCTGAGGACAAACGGATAAATCCCGCCCCGGCCTCGCCAAAACACTCTCCCCCCAAGCACGCAACACCGGTTTCCGCATCTGCGGCTTCTAATAAGTACATTGCCAATCCGTGCGATGTAATCTGCAGCTTATTGCAAATCGCTTTAACATTCGGGAATGCATAAAAACTGCCGCCGGGCAAAAGGCAGTGTACCCCTTCAATTGTATTTAGCGCGCTGACCATCGATTCAAGTTTTTTCTGAAACGAGCCCATCATGTGATCGCGCTCGGTTAAAGCATGTTGCAAAGCGCTAACGCCGGCCATTTGAATGAAGGGAGGTACGCAAGAGATTACTGTATTAGTGAGGGCATCGAACATATCGATTGTTTTTTCATTGGCGACAGCAAATCCAAGCCGCCAACCGCTCATGCTAAAGGATTTACTAAACGTGTAAGCCGCCACCACGTGATCGGCCATACCCGGTTCGGCATATATTGAGTGATGCGGATGACGCCAAGCCATCTGGTCGTAAGGTTCGTCACTAAAAATCGCGATATTGGTACCGCGTACAATATTAGCAATCGCTGTCAGATCTTCTTTATGCGCAATACCGCCCGTTGGATTGTGTGGTGAATTCACGAAAATCGCTTTAGGTGCTGGATCGGTTTCAAGAAAATTCTCAACGTCAGCAACACTTGGGCGAAACTCATGCGCTTCAAGCAACTCGCTTGTTACCATCCGCGCACCGCGACGATGAATATTTGCAGGATAAGTGGGGAAGTAAGGCGAGAACACCAAAACGCCGTCGCCGGGATCTAAAAAAGTTTCAGTGAAAAGTAGTTGAAACGTTTTTGCGCCTGGCCCAGCAATAATATTTTTTAAACTTGTATTGAGCTTGAATTCGCGATTGATATAAACACTCGCCGCTTCGCGAAACGCGTTAACGCCGGCCGAAGGCCCGTAGTGGCATAGATCATTTTGTATGGCGTTGATGCCCGCGTCCCTTGCAGCCGGTGGAGACGGAAAGGGGCTGTCGCCAATTTCTAATTCGTAAACCTTTTTGCCGGCGGCAGACAACTTTTTCGCCACAGCAAGAACTTCAAACGCGCCTTCCGGTTTTACTGTGTTAGCGAATTCGCTAAACGAGATGGCCACAGGTTATCCGGAACTGAGTTGGTGAAACTGTAAGTATTTACTTTCAGTCTCCGCGGGCCTTTCTAGCATGGGAACATGGCCCATTTTATCCATGACGATTGCGGTCGCATTGGTCATAACTGCAGCCAATTTTTCGGCGCCGCTGCAATGTAAAATTCGGTCTTGGTCACCCCAGATAATTAAGGTCGGAATATCCGAATTAGCCAACATCTCCTCCAAGGGTTGGGGATCACTCATCATGTCCGCGAACAGTTTTTCGTGGAAATCCCGATGTTCGACACTCGTCGCGCAAATGCAGCGCTTAAACGGACCAGGCACGTAAGGCGGACGCGTAAAGCACATGTCTACGAGTCGGTCGTAAGCGGGTCGATTAGTGATGAGCAGCGGATTGTCTCCTTCGTCAAGTAATTGCATCAATTCGCTACGCTCAGCGCTTAACACCCCGGCGGGCGCGAGTAACCATAGCGATGACGTTTCGTTTTTGTAACGTGCCGCGTAAAGCGCGGCAAAGTAGCCGCCCATGGAGTTACCACCAATATGGATCGCATCTAAATTCAGTGCTTCGACGAAACTACGAATACGCTCGACTTGATCCCATCCGGTATATCGCGCAGATGTTAGCTGGGAGCTCTCTCCGAACCCGGGCAAGTCAGGGACATAGAGGGTGAAATGTTGGCCAAGCGAACGCGCTACCATTGGCCAATGGTATTTATCGGCCCCGAACCCATGCAGCAATACAAGGGGCGGTCCTTGCCCGCCGGTTAAATAAACAATTTGATGATCGCCAATTTGAATGGTTTTTTTCGATAAGCCCGCTTGCCGGCACTGTGCGCGCATTGCGAATAGGAAAAATGGCTCAGGGAATAAGTAAAAGATCGCGTAAGCCGTCAGCATTAGGCAGATCACGAAAGTCATCCAGAAAATAGCCAAACCTGCCTCCCCTGTTGTTGCGTTATTTGAAGTGTTTACGAGTCGGTCTTAGTTGTTGTTCTTACCGAACCGCTAGGCGAAGTTTGCCATATTCCGCTACCTAGACGGAAGCCACAAACGGTTTCGCCCTCGATATGACGCCGAGACACAGCAGCGGTTACAATGGCCTAAGTAACGCCTCCAAGCGGTTACGATTCAAAAATATCGATGTGGCGAGGAATGATATGGATCTAGGGCTGAAAGGTAAAAATGTAATTGTGACAGGCGCAAGTCGCGGTATCGGCCGTGCCACGGCGTTATTGTTTGCACAAGAAGGCGCGAACGTCGCGATCTGTGCGCGTGGCCTTGAAGCGCTGGAGAAAACGGCCGCCGAACTTCAGGCCCACGGCGGCGCAGTTTACGCAAAACCTTGCGATGTCTCTGATACGAAGGCTCTGACCGAATTCTTGGGAGAAGCGAACAAGGCGCTGGGTGGCGTCGACATTCTAGTGAATAATCCCTCGGGTTTCGGACTCACCGACGATGAAGCAGGTTGGGATGCCGGCTGGTCGGTGGACATGATGGGGAGCGTGCGGGCGGTTTGGCAAGTAACACCGTGGATGGAAGCCCGTGGTGGCGGATCGATCGTGCATATCTCATCGATATCGGGACTCGAGACAGGATCACCGCCGGCCTATACCGCAGTGAAGGCTGCATTAATTGCCCATGCCAAATCTACTGCGGCGGAACTAGCGCCGAAGAATATTCGCGTAAATTGTATTGCGCCCGGCTCGATATATTTCGAAGGCGGATTCTGGGAACAAGTAGAACATGCGAATAAAGACATGTTTGATGCAACACTCGCCAGCATTCCTTTTGGTCGTTTTGGCAGTGCCGAAGAAGTCGCGAATGCGGTGGTGTTCATGTCGTCGCCTGCTGCCAGTTGGGTTTCAGGATCAATGCTGTTAGTGGACGGCGTGCAGCATAAAGGCGTCTTTTAGCGAAAATTAATCACGTCGCCGCCAGCTGTGCGGGTGAATGGTTCAAGTGAATAATGAAAAATAATTGGAACGTATATTTATCAGGCGAAATTCATACCGATTGGCGTGAGCAAATCCAACACGGTGTCGAAGAAGCCGAATTGCCAGTGGCATTCAGCGCGCCCGTCACCAACCACGAAGCGAGCGATATGTGCGGCGTAAATATATTGGGCGCCGAAGACAAACAGTTTTGGCAAGATCGCAAAGGCGCTGGCGTCAACGCTATTCGTACTTCCACTTTAATTTCTAGTGCTGATGTGGTTGTTGTTAGATTTGGTCCAAAATACAAACAATGGAATGCCGCTTTTGATGCCGGCTATGCAGCCGCGCTAAACAAGCCGTTGATTATCCTGCACGACCCCGAGCATAACCACGCTTTAAAAGAAGTTGACGCGGCAGCAAACGCAACGGCCGAAACGCCGGCGCAGGTTGTGGACATTTTGAAATATGTTATCTCCCCGTAATTAGGGGGCGTGCTGTTAAGCCGTGAACTTTCTGGGTAGTTGTCCCGTCATACAGCAACATAACCAGTAATGCGGGAGTTCGCGATGAGATGGCGACTATTGTGGGCATTAGCGCCCTTGGGTTTAATTGGCCTGTTCTTAGCTTTATCCGGCGCACCGGCCGTCGCCGCCAAGCACACCCTTATCGGCAAGCAGTTACCGGAGTTCAGCCAACAAACCAGCAATGACTGGTTGAATAGCGAGCCGCTGCAGGTTGAGGCGCTGCGAGGCCAGGTTGTGTTGATAGACTTTTGGGCGTTCGGCTGCTGGAACTGTTACCGCTCGTTTCCGTGGCTGAATCAACTGGAAGAGAAATTTACGGGAAAACCTTTCCGCATAATCGGTGTCCATAGTCCGGAATTCTCGCATGAAAAAGATCGCGCGAAACTGGCCGAGAAAATCGCTGAATTCAAACTCAAGCACCCAGTGATGGTCGATAATGATTTTGTTTTCTGGCGTGCAATGCACAATAAGTACTGGCCCTCTTATTACATCATTGACAAATCAGGTGTAATTCGTGGCTTCTATGCTGGTGAAACACACAAGGGAGATTCGCAAGACAGGCGTATCAGTAGCTTAATTAGTCGTTTGCTGAAAGAATAAGAGATCATTGCTGTCACCTGCTGTATCTCCCGAAGATTTGACAGTATATTTCGCTAATACAAATCGTGCTGAAAAACGAATGGTCCGTGCAAAATAACGGGGAGTAAGTAGATGAAACCGAAAGTTGCAGAAGAATATGTACAAATAAATGAAACCGAATGGCAGCCATTCCCAGAGGCTTTTTCCGACGGCGGCATTAGTTGGAAGCTGCTGCACGTTTCTCCAGAAGCTGGTGCGTGGACGGCGATTTTCGATTGTCCGGCCGGATCGTCGTTCGCGAGTCATATTCATGTTGGGCCCGGTGAATACCTGCTGACCAAAGGCAAAATGGAAGTTAGGGGTGGCGTGGACGATGGCGGTGCGACAGCCTTAGCGATGGGATATGGCTATGAGTCGTGCAATGCACGTCACGATAAAACTTTCTTTCCGATTGACTCAGAGTTCTATATGACTTTTATGGGTCCGTTACAATTTATTGATCCGGATGGCAACCCACTAGCAGTTGTCGGTTGGGAGCAAGCGCAGGGCCTGTGGGCGCAGCAGACGGGCGCAGCCTGATTTCTATTTAAAAAAGTCCAACTATATCCCTCAAAGGTCGCTTCCGATGGCAGCTGATATTCAGCTAAGAAAAGAAGATAAGGTTGGCGTAATCACGATTAATCGTCCTGCAAAGATGAATTCATTGGACTTTGCGGCTAACGATAAACTCATTGAAGTTTGGCGAACCATTCGCGACGATAACGATATCAACGTGGCTTTGATCACCGGCGCCGGCGAACAAGCTTTTTGTGCAGGCGCCGATCTGAAAACCTATACCATGTCTTATGCGACCACCGAGGCGCCGGAGTTTCGGCAACGGTTTACAGACGGGCCGGGGTTCGGAGGCATCACTCGCAATTTAGACATCAACAAACCAATCGTTGCGGCAATAAATGGCTATGCGATTTCGGGCGGACTCGAATTAGCATTGGCTTGCGATATTCGATTCTCTGCGCCCCATGCGGAATTTGCACTGCAAGACGTTGGGTGGGGGTTTCATGCGTGCGATGGGGGCTTAGTAAGGCTGAAGGAAATTGTCGGGTTGGGTAACGCGATGGAGATCATTCTTTCCGGCGATCGATTTAACGCCGAACATGCGCTGAGAATTGGCTTGATTAATCGCATCGTCGATGCGACAGATTTATTTGACGTTTCTCTTGAATATGCATCGCACTTGGCAAGTCGCGCACCACTCGCGCAGCAATTTGCGAAAGACGTCATGGCCAGAGCGCACGGTTTAACCTTGAACGAGGCGCTTAAACTCGAATCGTTATCATTCCATAATCTCGGACGCACCGCAGATTTGAAGGAAGGTACCACGGCTTTCAAAGAAAAACGGACAGCGCGTTTTTCCGGAAAGTGAGTACGGGCATCCGTCTATTTATACCTTTAAAATCTTAAATTTTTGCGGCCTCACGCAGCGAGAGGATCCGTACATTCTCGATCTCCGAATCTACATTGCGCCAACTTGCAATGGTTCCTCTTGAAGGGCGGCGAATTGCTCGCGTAGATCTAAAATGTGCTGTTCCCAGTAGCGCGGTGTGTTGAACCAAGGGAAAGCTTGCGGGAATGCGGGATCATCCCACCGATTGGCCAACCAGGCGTTGAAATTAAGCAAACGTAAGGTCCGCAATGCTTCAACCAATCTTAGTTCGCGCAGGTTAAATTCGAAGAATTCCTCATAACCCTCAATGATCTCGGCAAGTTGGGCTGTTTGCCGCTCGCGATCACCAGACAGTAACATCCAAATATCCTGTATCGCAGGTGCGTTGCGCGAATCATCCAAATCGACAAAATGTGGCGTATCGTCGCGCCATAAAATGTTGCCGCTATGGCAATCGCCATGGACGCGAATGTAAAGAATATCTTGGGTCTCTAGAAACACACGCTCAATCGTGTCTAAAACGTCTTCGGCTAGGGTCGCATACGCGTTTTTGAGTTCGTTGGGGATCCAATCATTTAAGATAGTGCTTACCGCGTCGTGACCAAAAGTCTTAACGTCTAAACGCGGTCGGTGGGTAAAGGATTCAACGGCGCCAACCGCATGCATTCTGCCGAGAAGTCTGCCGAGAATAAATAAATTATCTAAATCATCTATATCGGGCGTGCGACCGCCTCTGCGCGGAAACATGCTGAAGCGAAACCCGCCGAATTGAGCTAGCGTTTCACCGGTCGGTAGATTCATAGGCTCAACGATCGGTATCTCTGCTGCGGTCAACGCGGCGGACAAAGCATGCTCTTCGGCAATTTGTTCATTCGTCCATCGGTCGGGGCGGTAAAATTTTGCCACCAATGGTTCCGCTTCTTCAATGCCAATTTGGTAGACACGATTTTCATAACTATTCAAAGCTAATAAGCGCCCATCGCAGCGGAATCCCAGCGACTCGATGGCATCCAAAATAAAATCAGGTGACAGTTTTTCAAATGGATGCGGCAATTTTTTTCCTAGTTCTTTAACGAAGTTGAGCCAATACTTTGGTTGTAGTTCTCTTCTATCGGTTTAAGTTTGATTGCGTTACGTCGATATCTGAAACATTCGCAGTAAGCCAATTGTTCGATATGGAAAACACACACTTCTCTACATCGCAAGAAGAAAATAGCGAAAACAACGCTGCAATCGAGTTAACCACGGAGCGGTCGCTTGTCATGCGATCTCCGGCCTTATATTCCGATTACAAAATTAAAACTCCCGGCGCGGCGGAATTATACGATCAGATGGGTGAGGGATGGTCAGTTCCTTGGAGTGACCTGATGATGGTGATGTTTGTCATGTTCGCGGTGCTTTACATACTCGAGATTAGTCAGCCAAAAGTCGAACTAGAATATCAGCCTCAGCCGGTTGTGGAATACAGGGATGTTCCGGCGCCGATTGAATCTCCCGTGAGCGTCCCAGCGCAGGGTAAGGTGAAAGGCGGTAACGGACTAGATTTAACGAACAATTTCACCATCAACGTTTTCGAGCAAAGCAGCGAGGCTGTTAAGCAAGCCGACTTGGACGATGTGAAAGTGGCTGTGCTTAGCGACCAGTCAGTGAAAGTGAGCGTTGAAGGTCCGTTACTGTTCGAGCTCGGGAAAGCCGATCTCCGCGATGAGCTCCGAGAATTCTTGGATAGCTTAGCCGTGGTTATCAGGCAGACGCCGTTTCAAGTGCGGGTAATTGGCCACACGGATGACAAGCCGATCAATACTAATTTCTTCCCGAGTAATTGGGAATTATCGTTGGTTCGAGCTAGTACGGTAGCGAGATATTTGATCGAATCCGGTGACCTCGACCCCACGCGCTTTACGGTCATGGGCCGCGGGCAATATGAGCCGGTTGCAGACAACGATGAAGACATTACTCGCGCACTTAATCGGCGCGTCGAAATCATCATTACTAGAGAAGACAACGATAAGCAGGCTATTGAACAAGCCCAAACACCCGAGATAGCGCTTGTCGAAACACCTAACGAGGAATCTTTATGACAACTTATAACTGGATGGGCGTTGTCCTATTCGTTGGAATTTATCTTGCTACGTTTTTATTTACCGGTAGCCCTGAACTGCTATTCAACGG
>JBCCFA010000126.1:0-10024 GCA_039029975.1 Pseudomonadota bacterium | reverse complement strand
TTCATGCTTATGCCTATAATTGGCTTTTTAGTTTAACTTTTCAGGATGCGCACTTTACAACAATATAGCGCGCGCACCAATGATTTTATCCGTGTCTTTAAACGCTTTTCGAAATAACTTCTGGCGACGTTGCTTTAATCTTGGCGTTGTCCGTCCAATAACGTTTCGCCCAAATGCCATCATACGCTTCGTCGTCTACCGGCATGCGCCAAGTCCGCACACTACAATCGGCAGCTTTCATGGCGCATAATGCGCGCGGTTGGTCGTCAGTGCCATCAACATAAGCGTTTGCGTCATCCTCTGGGATATAGCGGTTGGCAATGCGGCGGTAGCGGTCGCGCCAGGCATCGTCGTTACCCAACTCGTGAACAATTTCGACAGGCCCTCGAACTACCACCTTGCGATAGGGCATGATGTGCTCGTCGATACTAAATGCTGCCTTACCATTAGCGCGAATATGCTTTAACCATTCCGAGTGCTGGCGCGGCGTGAACCAGAACGTTTGATCTTCGTATACAAACCAAATCGGTGTGACCAGCGGCAAGCCGTCTTCGCCGACGGTACCAATGTTCATGATATAACCCGGCTCGTTTAGAAAAGCCTCTCTTTCGTCAATCGTTAATTTTGGCATCGTGTGTCCTCCCAATTTGAGCTGAATTTTATCTAATTTTTGCTTTACGTGCAGATTCCGACCGGCTTCGCCGATTTTTTCGGTAATCAGCAGGTTCTTGACGGCTATGTTGGGTACGGAAATTTCCCTTCGTGCGTTTTCCCTCAGGATTATCGCCGGTTCCCGCTGGTTGGTAAGTCGGTATAAGGTGTTTTTTACCATTGCCGATCAGATCTTCGCGGCCCATGCGACGTAAGGCGTCACGGAGTAAGGGCCAATTGTTTGCATCGTGATAACGGAGAAAGGCCTTATGTAGACGGCGAATCTTTAAACCCTTCGGCACATGCACTTCTTCACTGTCATGATCCACTCGCGCCAATGGGTTTTTATTTGAATGATACATCGTTGTTGCGCTGGCCATTGGTGAGGGTAAAAATGCTTGCACTTGATCTGCCCGAAACCCATTTGTCTTAAGCCATAACGCAAGCTCCAGCATGTCTGCATCGGTGGTGCCCGGATGAGCTGCAATAAAGTAAGGAATTAAATATTGTTCTTTACCTGCTTGTTTCGAGTAGCGTTCGAATAACTCTTTAAACCGGTAATACGTATCAACACCGGGTTTCATCATCTTCGATAGCGGGCCGTCGCTAATGGCTTCCGGTGCTATTTTGAGATAGCCACCGGTATGGTGTTGCGCTAACTCACGCACATACTCGGGCGATTCAATGGCTAAATCGTAACGAACACCTGAAGCGATAAGGATTTTTTTCACGCCCGGCAGTTCGCGCGCGCGTTTGTAGAGATTAATCAACGGTTGATGATTGGTGTTTAAATTCGAGCAAACGCCCGGGAAGACACAAGAAGGGCGCCGACAAGCTTGTTCAATTTCTTTCGATTTGCAGGCTAGGCGATACATGTTTGCCGTAGGGCCACCCAGATCGGAAATCACGCCGGTAAAACCAGGCGTCTTGTCTCGAATTTGTTCTATCTCGCGAAGAACAGATTCTTCCGAGCGGTTTTGAATGATTCGACCTTCGTGTTCCGTGATCGAGCAAAAAGTACAGCCACCGAAACACCCTCTTTGGATCGCAACGGAAAATCGAATCATTTCATAGGCAGGAATTTTTGCTTCGCCGTAGGCCGGATGCGGTAAGCGCGAGAACGGCAGTTCATAAACCTGATCCATCTCCGCGGTGCTAAGCGGTAGGGGCGGGGGATTCAACCACACGTCGCGTTTGGCGTGTTTCTGAACGAGTGCGCGCGCGTTTCCGGGATTCGATTCCATGTGCAAAATACGCGACGCGTGCGCGTAAAGTACCGGATCGGATGCGACCGCCTCAAACGAAGGTAGACGGATCACGCTGCTCGTGCGGTCAGCATTAGCGATTGCGCGACTGAATTTCACGACCGATGGTGCGTGTGCTGTTTGCTCAGACGCCGTGGTGTCGTTCGCCGATGTTTTGCTGGTGTCTAGATAGGGGTCGGGATGCCGATCTACCCGCCCGGGTTTATCCAAATGCGTGGAATCGATTTCGACAAAATCTTCGGGCATTGCGTCACGAAAAAAAGCGGTACCGCGCAAATCAGTAATAGAGTCAATAGACTCGCGAGCGGCCAACCGATGCGCTAGCTCGCACAACTGTCGTTCGGCATTGCCAAATATCAACAAATTCGCTTTTGCGTCAACCAAGACTGACCGTCGAACTTTTTCCGACCAGTAATCGAAATGCGCGATTCGACGCAGACTTGCTTCAATACCACCAATAACGATGGGCACGTCTTTATAGGCTTCGCGTGCGCGCTGGGAATAAACGATCACTGAGCGATCAGGTCGCTTACCGCCGATACCTGTTGGCGTGTACGCGTCGTCGTGGCGAATCTTGCGATCAGCGGTATATCGATTGACCATGGAATCCATATTGCCGGCCGTTACGCCGAAAAATAAATTCGGTTTGCCGAGAGCCTTCAGCGCTTCGGCACTATGCCAATCAGGTTGCGCGATGATGCCGACACGAAAGCCTTGCGCTTCGAGGGTGCGGCCCACGATTGCCATGCCAAAGCTCGGGTGGTCGACATAAGCGTCGCCGGTCACAATGATGATGTCGCAACTATCCCAGCCCAATTCGTCCATCTCGGCGCGACTCATGGGCAATACTGGTGCGGGGGTTAAACGCGCCGCCCAGAATTTCTTGTATGAAAACAGTGAGTTGCTATTTCCCATGACGGTGACTTAAGATCTTCAGTGCAGTTCACGGGCGAAATTGGATAAACTTAAGCCAAATACAGTTTGGCTAAGGCGCCCAATGAATCGTTCAGTGACAAATATTCCGAGTGGTGAGGAACAAGGTACCATAATTCCTTGCCCCATTGAGCCGCAAACAACGAAAGTTAACGTTAAACCTCTGCATGCTGGCTTCGTTGCCTCCGTTGATACGCCCTCTCTAGATCGACAGCTTGACGAGGAGACACTCAACGCCATTCGTCATGCGTGGCGTCAACATCCAGTGCTAATTTTTCCGGGACAAGATTTAGACCCTACGGGCCTTGCGACCTTCAGTAAGCAACTTGGAGAATTCGGCGACGATCCTTACGTGCGCGCGAGTAAATTTCACGAAAATATTATCGAAGTTCGGCGCGAAGCAAAGGAAACAGCGCCAATTTTTGGTCATTCCTGGCACTCTGATTGGAGTTTTCAGGCCGAACCACCTAGTGCCACCTTGCTACAGAGTCATGTATTACCGCCGTTCGGTGGCGATACGGTGTTTGCGAGCGGCTATAAAGCCTATGAAGCGCTCTCGAGCGCAATGCAAGAAATGCTGCTCCCACTGAAAGCAATTCATAGCGCGCGTTCCGCCTATGGGCCTAAAGGGTTGTTCGCCAAAGATGATGACACCAGATCGATGAAGATCATTGTTTCTAAGGACGCGGAGGAGACTTGCTTGCACCCGCTGATTCGCACGCATCCCGAGTCTGGAAAGCGAGCGTTGTATATCAATCACGTGTACACGGTTGGCATTGATGGATTCAAGGAATCGGAAAGCAGCGCTATGTTGAATTATTTATTTCGGCATATGGCACAACCAGCGTTTATTTATCGGCATAAGTGGCGCGAAAATGCCTTATTGATGTGGGATAACCGCTGCGTGATCCATTACGCTGACGGCGGATATACCGGGCATCAACGCATTATGTATCGAGCCACGCTGGCCGGCGAGCGGCCGGTCTTGCGCTAGCGACATGGCCGGGAAACGCATCATGAATAAATCGCAAATCATCAATCAGCATAATTTGAGCTTTGACCCAGGGGATCCGAAAAACGGCAGTTTGTACCTGTGCGAAGATCCAAATCATGAGCCCGGCACAAACGTCAATTTAATCATTGAACGGCTGAGAGAAGCGGGTTGTTGGTCATCACAGACGCCGAAGACGGTGCCGGATGAGCACCGGGCCGCTTATGAAGAGCAATTGCAACTCATTGAATTTGCCGAATTTCGAGACGCCGATTCGCCGTTCATTGCGGCGCGATTTGACCACGAAAAATTCCCTTCCGATGACGGGCGTTGGCAAGCTTGGCTCCAAGTATTAGCACAGCACTACCGTCGACAATAACTCAACGCTAAGTAGAGCGCAGCAAACAAATGGGTTTATTAGTAGACGGGCAGTGGCACGACCAATGGTACTCAACCGCAGAATCGGGCGGACGGTTCATTCGCTCGGAAGCCCAATATCGGCATTGGATTACGGCCAATGGCGACGCGGGACCGAGCGGCGATTCAGGATTTAAGGCCGAAGCTGGCCGCTATCACCTATACATTTCACACGCCTGCCCATGGGCACATCGGGTAGTGATTTTCCGTGCGATTAAAGGGCTAAACGAGCATATTTCGTTGTCAGTGGTTAATTGGTATATGGGCGATAAAGGCTGGCAGTTTGGCGAAGGCCCCGGCGTGATTCCAGATCCCATTCACGGGGCGAACTATTTATACGAAGTCTATGTCGCTAATAATAGTGACTATAGCGGGCGCGTGACTGTGCCAGTGCTGTGGGATAAGCAAACGCAGCAGATCGTAAACAATGAGTCATCAGAAATAATCCGCATGCTAAACAGCGCTTTCAATGCACAGGGTGCGGCCGAGGGCGATTACTATCCCGAGGCTTTGCACGATGACATCGACGCCATTAATGCGCGCGTTTACGACACGGTGAATAATGGCGTTTACAAATGCGGCTTTGCCACCACGCAAGCAGCGTATGAGGAGGCGATTGGTCCGTTATTTGATACGTTGGAATGGCTGGAAGACCACTTGCAAGGGCAGACGTATTTGCTAGGCGAGCAAATAACCGAAGCCGATTGGCGCTTGTTCACGACGTTGATTCGCTTTGATCCGGTTTATGTTGGCCACTTCAAGTGCAATCTCAAGCGCTTGGTTGATTTCCCCAATCTGTGGCGCCTCACTCGCACGCTTTACCATCATCCAAAAGTGGCAGAAACCGTGCATTTCGATCACATCAAAAATCACTACTATGGGTCCCACGAGTCAATCAACCCGACACGCGTGGTTCCCCAGGGACCCGCAATAGACTATGCGCTTTGATATTGCGAAACGACGCGTCGGTGTTCGACTAAGTGGGCTAGTGATTCTTTGCGTACTGGTCGCCTGTCAGCCAAGCGATAGACGGCCAGGTTTATGGTTAAGCGGCGAAACGGTCGCAAGCTTACCGAGCAGCTGGGCATTCACAAATGAGCATCGCGAGATTTATGTGCAGGTAAAAACGCCGTATTTTATTCCGCACTCTGTGACCATTTGGTGTGCCGAAGTTGCTGGACAGTTATTTATTGGCGCGCGCAATCCAGAAACAAAAAACTGGCCCGGCTGGGTGGACAAAAACCCCGAAGTCGTGCTGAAGATTGATGACGGGCTGTATGCCGTTGCAATGCAACCGGTGTCTAATACCGAGGAAATCGACCAGATAAAAATGGCCTATGCAACGAAGTATCAGTTAAAAACTACTGCGGGGAGCACCCCGCCGCCAATGCGTTATTGGCACGTTATTCCGCGTTAAAATCGCCTGCGTTCTCTACGTCGATCCAGATAAATCCATTTTTATTCGGCATCTCGAAAGCCTTTAGCGTTTCAGCGTCTAGTGACGCCTCTGCCGCTAACAGCCCGCTTTCATGGAGAAGATACGCTGTCAATGCATAGGTGTCGTCGTTACTTAGACTACCCGGAATGTGCATCGGCATGGCGCGACGAATGAAGTCGAACAAAGTCGTGGCAAAAGGCCAATAGGTACCGACAGTTTGATCGGGTGGGTCGCGCGTTAGATCGCTATGACCGCCTGTTAAATCTTGCGCGCTACCGCCGCGACCCCTAGGGCCATGGCAAAGTACACATTGCTGGACAAAGAGCTTCGCGCCATCCGCAACGTTACCGGCTCCCGGGGGAAGGTTATCGCCATCGGGGAAAATCATTGTGTCTCGGGCAGCGACAGTAGCGGGCGACACCGCAACGCCGAGCGTAGGTTGCTGACCCTTATCAAAAGCAACAGCGCTATTCGCCACGAATAAGCATAAGAAAAGCAGGTGCCGATATATCCTAAGCATAGGATTAAAAATCGAACAGGCCGTCGAACGGATCGTCACTCTGCGTTTCCTCTGCATCCACATAAGTGTGACTCACGTATCCATCATCAGCCACCGCCCAACTCACAATCGCGTTGTAATGGTAATAACCGTGACGACCGCGCTCCGCAATGAGCGCCTTGCGAGTCGGTTGAACGTTGCCGCGCTCGTCGGTGGCGCGGCTTTGTAAAACTGCAGCTTGTCCTTGCCACTGCCACGGAATTCGAAACCGGGTAAAACACCGCGATAAGATCGGTTGGCCAAGGTCCGCCTCTTCCCAGCTTTGCCCGCCATCGGCGGACACTTCTACCCGCACGATTTTCCCCGCACCGGACCAAGCTAAGCCGCTTATTTCGTAAAATCCGTCGGCCGGCACCTGATGCCCATAGGTTGGTGCAGTGATTACCGATTTAACGCCCATCTCGAATGTAAATTGTCTAGCTGTGCCCGACGGTAGTAACTCCGTGTATTTCGCCGTTTCGTTGCGCGCCATCATTGGTTGTTTAGTGACTTTGATTGTTTTTAGCCACTTCACATGAGTCACACCCTCCCAACCGGGCACTAACAGACGCATGGGATAGCCTTGTTCTGGCCGCAGCCGTTCGCCGTTTTGATAGAGGGCGATCAAACAATCATCGAGCAGTTTTTCCAACGGCAAGCTTGCGGTCATGGCGAAGGCGTCAGCACCTTCCATCACCGCCCATTTCGCATCGCTGTGTAAGCCAGCTTCGTTGAGCAATAGACGCAAGGGTACCCCCGTCCATTCGCTGCACGAAACCAAGCCATGAATAAAACCGGCTGGGTTTTGCGGCGGCTTTTTGCGCCAACTCGCATTGCTGTTGCCGCCGCACTCGATTACGGCAAATAAGCTTTTGCGCGGATAGCGTTTTAGTGAGTCAACAGAAAATTCGATTGGCTTGTCTACCAGGCCGTGAATAAGCAAACGGTGCGCGTTTGGATCGATAGCCGGCACGCCATTGTGATGCCGTTCGTAATGTAGACCATTTGGGGTAATGATCCCTTCCAGCTCATGCAGTGGTGACCAAGAAATCCCATTGCTAGGAATGGCATCGTTGGACGAAATCCATCGAATAACTTCTTTTTCGTGTGGGGAAGGCTGTCCGTAATTTGCGAACTCCCGGCCAGGGGTGTTTTGCCAACTGTCGCGCGCCTGCGTACCGGGGGCCGCAGCAAGCGCGCTGCCTGAGACAGTGGATAATGCTGAAAAACTTGCTGCCCGGTTTAAAAAAACGCGTCGTGATAACAGACCGTTTTTCGGCAGGTCGATTTCGCTCGACTGCTGATCGTAATCTAGATTTGTTGGGGGAGGCGGGAACCTATCGGCAGCCAAGGCATTACCTTCATGAGGCGATAACTGAAGATTCGTATTCTACCCACCTTGGTGGCATTCGCTACTGAATAGCGCGCGTAGATACGAGAAGCACGGATTTTTGTCTAAGCCTAAAGTGGAAAGACTCTCTCAATCCGTTTTTTTCGTATATTGACAACATATAATTTAGGCTTAGCAGAAGAGGGGATCATCATGCGTTGGCGGAGAAGTCGTCGTAGCGGAAACATTGAAGACCGAAGACGTGCTAATGGTCGGCGCCGGAGTGGTTTACCGAGGCGTAGTGGTGGCGTTGGAATGATTGTTATTGCGCTTGCCGCCGCCTATTTCCTCGGGGTGGACCCGTCGGTTGTATTAAACCAAGGACTCCAAGGGCAGGGTGGGGCACCGCAATCTAGCGGCAGACCCCAACCAAGCGCTGCAGAAGATCAGCTGGCAGACTTTATCTCGGTCGTTTTGGCGGATACCGAGGACACCTGGCATAGCTTATTTAAGCAGCGAGGCGGCACCTATCAAGAACCAAAGTTAGTGCTGTTTTCCGGCTCCGTTCAATCTGCCTGCGGGTTTGCCAAAGCCGCCATGGGACCGTTTTATTGCCCCGGCGATCGCAAAATGTACATCGATTTGAGTTTCTACGATGATTTGCGCCGGCGTCACGGGGCGCCGGGCGATTTCGCGCAAGCCTACGTCGTCGCCCATGAAGTAGGACATCATGTACAAACTTTATTGGGAATCTCGCAACAGGTGCACCAAGCGCGTTCACGAGTCAGCAAAGTCGAGGGCAACCAACTTTCTGTTCGCCAAGAACTTCAAGCGGATTGTTTTGCCGGACTATGGGCGCATCATGCGCAGCGCACACGGCAAATCTTGGAAGAAGGCGATATTGAAGAAGCCTTGCGGGCCGCCACTGCAATAGGTGACGATCGTTTGCAACAACAATCGCGCGGCTACGTGACGCCCGAATCGTTTACGCACGGTAGTTCTGAACAACGCGTCCGGTGGTTTACTCAAGGCTTAAAGCAAGGCAGTGTGGCAGCCTGCAATACCTTTGATGCGCGGCACCTATAAATTGCTTTCGCAATCGTTAGACCTCTAGTGCTTGTGCGAGATCTGCGATGAGATCATCGGGATGTTCGAGGCCAATCGAGACTCTGATCAGTGATTCGCCAACCGACAACTCGTCTAGAAGCTCAGCGGAAATCGCTGAATGCGTCGTCGAGCGAGGATGACAGGCGAGGGATTCCGTGCCGCCCAAACTGACGGCTTGCTTGAATAAGCGTAAGCGGTTGAGCACCGAAAAGGCGTTATTTCTATCACCGGCGACATCAAACGAAAACGTGGACCCTGCACCAGTGCATTGTCTGGTGAAAACGTTTTGATATCCTGTGTCGGCAATATGGCTGGGATGATAGATACGAGTTACGTTTTTTAATGCAGACAGATATTCCGCAATTTTAAGCGCGGATTGCGCTGCGCGTTCCATTCTTAAGTTCACCGTTTCTAGCGAGCGCCCGATCATCCAGCATGAATGGGGATCCAACTGTGTGCCAAAAGCACTCCGAGCGGCGCGGATCGTATCGACGTGAGATTGCGTGCCTATTGCGGCGCCGGCCACTAAGTCACTGTGCCCGCCAATGTACTTCGTGAGCGAGTAAAGCACGATATCAACACCATGATCCAATGGCTTTTGAAAGATAGGGCCGAGCAAGGTGTTATCGCAAACCACAATTGGACGATATCCTTGTTGAGATTCAATATTGCTCGCCGCCGTTTCGATATGCGAAAAATCGATCATTGTATTGGTAGGATTAGACGGTGTTTCAAGAAATATCATTGCCACCCGGCCAAGCTGCATTGCTTGATTTGCAGCATCATTTATTTCGCCATGGTCAAGCCCGTTTACAAAGCTGTGCGTCTGAATGCCAAGTTTGCTAACCACGTTAGTGATTAACGTCTCGGTGCCACCGTAAAGTGGTTGACTCCTCAAAATCACCTCGCCTTGCGCAACCAATGCCAAGATCGTCGTCGCGATAGCCGACATGCCGCTGGAAAAAACCGCGGCAGCCTGTCCGTGTTCATAGACAGCGAGACGCTCTTCGGCGATTTGCAAATTAGGATGATTAAACCGCGAATAAATTAACCCGTTTTTATCGCGTTCTTTAGCACGCAGGGCGTCAAAAAAAGCCGCTCCGTCTTTAGCGGTCTTGAACGCGAATGTTGACGTGAGAAAAACGGGTGGTTTAACGGCGCCTTCAGATAAAAATGGGTCATATCCGTGCGACATCATTAAGGTTTCAGGGTGAAGCGCGTCTTTAGCTGAAGGTTTATCCGTCATAATTTGTTTCCAAAACAGGTTATCTGGCCAGAGGGTCAATTTCCTAGGTAAGTCCAACTCGGCTCGAGCCCTAGGTAGGCAGAGCAAACGTTTTAGGCGGGACCGACT
>JBCCFA010000125.1:0-10051 GCA_039029975.1 Pseudomonadota bacterium | reverse complement strand
CCACGATAACGTCCCGACACAGCACCCATTCCTGACCAACTAACCCTTCTTTTCTGTAGGAAATTCTCGCAAAGGGGTAACTGCGAGCCGCAACTACCATTTGATACATGGTCCTGAAATTTTCGTCGCGAGTCCCAAAACGATATACTCGATAAATGCGCGTTATAACTACCATCCCACAGAATAATTTAAACCAAGTCGGTCCCACCTCAGAGCAACTGGAACGGCTGGGTTATCACGGTATTGTCACCTTAGAGAATCAACACGATCCGTTTTTGCCGCTTGCCGTTGCCGCCACTGCAACGCAGAACATTCGTTTGGAAACCGGCGTGGCCATAGCGTTTCTGCGCTCGCCAATGTCGGTAGCAAACATGACTTGGGACTTACATGAGGCTTCTGGTGGCAGATTTGTGCTTGGCTTGGGTCCGCAAATTAAGGCGCACAATGAACGCCGCTTCAGCGTGCCATGGAGTGCGCCTGCACCCCGCCTGCGTGAATACGTTGAATCGCTACGGGCAATATGGCGTTGTTGGAAGTTTGGTGAAAAACTGAATTACGAGGGCGAACATTACAAGTTTTCCTTAATGACGCCCAACTTTGTTCCGGACGGATCAGGGCTACCCTTACCGCCGGTAACACTAGCGGCAGTGGGTCCAGTCACTTTGAAGCTAAGCGCTGAGGTAGCCGACGGTGTGCGTCTTCATCCGTTTTGCACGCCGAAATATTTCGATACGACAATTAATCCAGCGCTTGCTAAAGGATTCGCCAAATCGGCTAAGGCACGAGAAAATTTCGAAATTAGCGGCGGCGGCTTCATCGCCACCGGCGCGGATGATGAAGCTGTCGCTAAGAACCTTGAATGGGTTCGGTATCGGGTGGCGTTCTATGGGTCAACACCGGCCTACTGGCCGGTTTTAGAAGCCCACGATCAAGGTGACCTTGGTCGAAAATTAAACGCCATGACGAAAGCGGGCCAGTGGGATCAACTCGCCGCGCAAATTGATGATGATCTTCTCCGAGAATTTGCGGCAGTTGGACGACACGACGAAATCCTTGCGCAAATTGAAAAAAGATTTGGCGGCCTTAGCGACGCGGTTCATGCCAGCAGCAGTTTGAATATTCGTTCCGATTGGCCGGCAGAGTTAATTCAAGACGTGGCTAGTATCCCGATCGCTTTTAAAGATTTCAAAACAGAATAGGCAGGGTTTACATCACCGAACCGATCGACAGCCTCGCCTGCAACGGTTAGTTAATAATTTCTAAGGCGATATACGGCGCAACATTAAAAATTAGTACTAACAATTTGCTCGCCGCCATACCAGAATAATGAATCACATCAAACTGGTTTTGCGTGAGATTAAACAAACGCGTATGCAGACGATAAACCGTATCGCGCATGAACATCACCGCTAAAAACCACCAAAGTAAGAACGCAATGTTGATACAGGCGGTCCAGCCTAAAAATCGCATCACTAGTTCGATAGTCATCGCAAACTCCTATTGAATGCTAACGCTCGTTGGCGCGAATGTTACAGATATGCCGCACAAAGGCCGCGATCTCCGCAACGGAATATTTAGAATGCACGCGTTTCGTCGATGGTAGCTGATGCTGCAAGGAAACGCCCTGCCGATAAGCTTTGCGCGGCCTTATTGGCCGATGTGAAAAACCGCCGCCACAGTTTGGACACACGTTGTCTAGCAGAGTTTCTACACACTCTGAACAAAACGTGCATTCGTAAGAACAAATCATGGCGTGGGTAGAATCTGGTGGTAAATTACAATCACACCACTCACAGTTAGGTCGAAGGTCAAGCATAACGAGCACCTATTAATTCGAAATCGCCAAAACCTTGGGGAACTCTAATTCTAAACGATTGACGAAGAAGCTTAGCAACGAGCTAAATTCAGCGATTTATATGCGATGCAAAGTCTAGGAAAAATTTTCAGCGATATTCGCGCTTGTCGCTTATGCGCCGATCAATTTAACCATAAACCGCGGCCCGTAATACGCGGGAAATCAAGCGCGCGGCTACTGATCGTTGGGCAAGCCCCCGGTAGTCGTGTACACGCAACCGGCATCCCCTTTAATGATCCAAGCGGGGTGCGTTTGCGGGAGTGGTTAAAAGTTGATGCGGATACCTTTTACGACGAATCAAAAATCGCGCTTATGCCAATGGCGTTTTGCTATCCCGGCTCCTCGAAACAGGGCGATGCGCCGCCGCCGCTTATCTGCGCACAAACCTGGCGGACACAACTGCTCGCGGCGCTACCAAATATTGAATTTACATTGATCGTTGGCCGCTACGCGATTGATTGGCACTTGCCGGAATACGATAAGCGCAGCATTGCGGATACGGTTAAGGATTGGGCAGAGATGCTCCCAGATCGACTCGCGACGCCACACCCAAGTCCACGCAACAATCGGTGGTTAAAACAAAACACTTGGTTTGAGAAAGATTGCGTGCCTGCTTTGCAAAAACGCGTTCGACAAATACTTTAGCTGAGGAATCGTTTAGTTTAGGTCTTAAAAGTCTGATCGCTAACATCCTCGGCATCGGGCATTAAATCATCGAGCCGATCGAGTTGGGTATTCACCTCGTCGCCTAGGCTGGTCAATTGATTGTGCAGTTGTTCTGCCTGCGCGAGCTTTGTCGCAAGGCCACGACGCGCTTCATAGATTGCCGCTTTTTGGCGCGTGATTTGATCGGCAAAATTACGCATTTTAGCTAAGCGGTCTTGCATCGATTGCTCTTTCTGCGTGTATGCCAATTGATAGCGATCGCGGACAATTTTAATTTTTTCGCGCAGCTTATTTTCCGCCGCCTTTTTCAATTTAGCGGCATGCTTTTCCAGCAATTTTTCGAATTTTTCGCGCTCTTGCTCTCTCACTGTCTCGACATATTGTCTAACTTGGCCATCGAGCTGGCGGGCGAAACGGCCAATATCGTCATTCACAGTGGGTTCGTAATCTGACGACTTTTCCGCACCGGGGGCCGCCAGGTCAGATAAAGCAGCCGCAATGGAGCCTTTATCTTCCGCTTGCTCTTGTAAATCATCGATATCAAAATTGAAGCCAAGCGTGTTCTCGCCCACGGGTACGTCTGGTTTGCTGTCACTGCTAGTTGATTCATAACCTGAGGTTTCGGAATCAAGCCGCTCCACCAAGTCAGCCAAATCTTTACCAGACTGCGTGTCTGTATATAAATTTTGCGGTAGCGGTTCATCACTCGCATACTGCGCGACGCTCGGTAGGCTGGATTGCGCGATACGAAAAATATTTGCGCCGGTGCCCGCGGTCAATGTGCGGGTTTTAAGGCCCGCTTTGTCGAGTGCAACAATTTCCGCGTTGTGCTCAACGGTCATTTCTGAGCGTTGCTCGTTATCGGATTCGATAACGATGACGCCTTCTAATAAATAGTGGACATACCCATCGATCTCGCCCGCGAATTGAAAGGTTTCTCCCTCATTTACGCGCAGGAATACGCCGTCCTCCAACAGCGCCCGCTGTTGTTCACTGGTGCAATGGCTGAATGGTGCGCGCGTCAGAATTGCGTTTTTAAACGCGTCACCTGAATTTGCGTTACTGGTTTCCATATTTGTAGCCTGACGTTGCAGCGATTTGCGCAGCAAACGCTCTCGCTCTATTTTCGCCTTTTCCAAGGCTGTTTTTATCCGTTCCATCTTTCTCCACCCCGCGGGTGTCGCGTAGCAGCCAAGCAAAACATTTTCGTTTCGCAGGATGGCGGGAGAGGTTAATTTTAAGTGCTAAGGCGGTGGAAGCAAAACCCGATCTGCCGCGAGACCTTGGCGCAATGCGCTAAACGGTTGTTTATCCGACTAAAAGTCGGGTTTTCTCATAGGTCGCTTGAATGATTTGGGCATCGATACTGGCCCGGTGTCTGGGTATTTTTGTCTCGGCTTCCACCTGCGCTCGGGTGGTTTGCCAAATCTCCATTTGCGCCTCGCTAAGAATGCCTTCCAAAGGCGACACACGAAAAGTCATGTCAATTTGCGCCGCCCAAGACAATGTTCTAAGCCATGGATAATCCACTACCCAAGCGTCCGTGTATACGGTCGACGTCCCTAACAACTGATTTAAATTGGCCACGATCTCTTTCGGCTCTCGCCCATGCTCGAACAAAGTTTGCCGGGAAATACCGTGTAGTTGTTCTGCCGAATCGTCCCAGTGCGTCCATGAGGGTACTGGCCTAATCAATTGGCAGTAACGCGCATCGCCAGCCATCACGACGCCCACTTCGATGGGGTAACTTGTTGAGCCAAAACCGGACGCTTCCAGATCGATTATTGGCGGTGCATCTGCAATGGTGTTGTTATTCAAGGTCATGGCATTCGGCAAAGCGGTCGGTATTAATAACGAGCCAATGGAAAACCTGCGCGAAATTGCACCGTAATCGCGCAAACGTCGCGTAACTTGCGAGAAACGACGCTTAGTGAACTTATCATAGACTAGCCTAACAGGAATTCTTTTACGTTTCGTTAAAGTACAGTTACTATTGTCCGACTATAGAATAAGATTTTGAGATTGCTCTGTCGTTATTGCAGGTAGTTTGGGTGCCTGCGGCCTCCTTGTTGATCTAGAACACCTTCACATCGAAGGCGCGTTCGTGCGCTAAGGATATACGGTTCGAGTAGCCTCCAAGCCTTTTTGTTTTTGAAATCTGCGTGTAAAGAAGAAGCGAGTTTCATGGAGAATTTTGATGAACGAACAGACTAAACATTTCGTACTGAGCGATCCCGAAAGCGGTGAGTCATGGGATCTGCCCGTAATCACCGGTACAACCGGCCCCGATGTTATTGACGTGCGAAAATTTTATGGCGCAACCGGCCGTTTCACTTACGATCCCGGCTTCACTTCCACCGCCGCATGTGAATCGGCAATTACTTTTATCGATGGCGATAAAGGGATACTGCGACATCGCGGTTATTCGATTGAAGATTTAGCGGACAACTGCGACTACATGGAAGTTTGCTACCTGTTGCTAAATGGCGAGCTGCCGAACGCCGAAGAAAAAGCAAAATTCGAAAATACCATTACCTACCACACCATGGTGCACGAACAACTCACGGGCTTCTACCGTGGATTCCGCCGAGACGCGCACCCAATGGCGATCATGATTGGTGTCGTTGGCGCACTTAGCGCCTTTTATCACGATTCCACCGATATTAACGATCCGGAACAACGCATGATCGCCTCGCATCGATTGATCGCAAAAATGCCAACCATCGCAGCCATGGCATATAAATATTCGGTCGGTCAGCCATTTATTTATCCAAGCAACGAATTAACGTACACCGAAAATTTCATGAAAATGACTTTCGGGGTGCCGGCTGAGGAATACGTTCATAATCCGGCCGTTACCGAAGCGATGGATCGAATTTTTATTCTGCACGCCGATCACGAACAAAACGCCTCAACTTCTACCGTGCGGATAGCAGGTTCTTCTGGCGCCAACCCTTTTGCCTGCATTGCCTCTGGTATTTCCTCTTTGTGGGGCCCCGCACACGGCGGTGCAAACGAAGCGGTGTTAAACATGCTGCAAATTATTGGGCACAAAGACAATATTCCAGAATACTTGGCGAAGGCCAAAGACAAAGATGATCCATTTCGTTTAATGGGATTTGGTCACCGGGTCTATAAGAACTACGATCCGCGCGCTGGTGTGTTGAAGGCAAGCTGCGATCGCGTTTTAGATAGCTTAGGTGTTGATGACCCGCTGCTAGAACTCGCGCGCGAGCTTGAACGACTCGCTTTAAATGATGAGTATTTTATTCAGCGCAAACTCTTTCCGAACGTCGATTTTTACTCGGGGATTATTCTTAAAGCAATTGGGTTCCCAACCAGTATGTTCACCGTGCTATTTGCCTTAGCGCGAACAGTCGGCTGGGTCGCTCAGTGGAACGAGATGATTACCGAACCGGGTCAGAAAATCGGGCGACCGCGCCAACTTTACGTTGGCGAAGCGGAAAGAGAGTTCGTGAATATTGCAAAGCGATAAGACATAAACACCCTCCGCGCGTGCAGTTTCAACTCAGCAGAGAGAATTCGCGCGATAAGGGGTCGTATCTTTCAAGCGCCCCGGTCGACAAATTAAAATACCAAGCGTGCAGCGTGAGTCGCTCTTGCCTGATGGCATCTTCGACCCAAGGATACGTTGCCAAGTTCTTTAGACAAAGGTCTAGCGTCTCTCTCGAACAAGCGCAGACCTTGTCGTTGAGATCCTCAAGATCGTCGCGATCCAAGACCTCGCGCGCGATCGGTTCGGCGATAGATGTCCATTCGTCCAAGGGATGAGACGGATCGAATTCATCTAACATTCGCGTCATTAATGATCGAATGCCGCCGCACCGCGAATGCCCCATCACAATGATATGTTTGACACGTAGGTAACAGACACCGTATTCAATCGCTGCATGAATTTCCCGATAGTCGCCTCGCTTTGAATACGGCGGGACCAGATTTGCTATATTGCGGACAACCAAGATGTCGCCCGATTCAGAATTTGTGATGATGGCTGGGTCCACCCGGGAATCGCAGCAGGCAATCATCATGATTTCAGGTGTTTGCCCAAAATCGAGCAAAGCTTTAAATTTGCCGTCGCCGTCGAGAGTGTACTCGCGCTGGAACTGGCTAAATCCGGCAATCAACGCACTGATATCGCTCATGTTAGTGTCCTAATGCACCGGCCTTGGGCGCCGGGTGTTTTTCTACCTACAAATTGAAATGACATTGAGCATGAGCAATTTATGCGCCAACTGACTCAGCATGGATTAACGCTTCAAAACTACGACGCCATTTGCTTTGATTTCGACGGCACCTTAGTGCCGTGTCTAGATCTTCGCGCGATGAAAAATCGTCTCGTGGATTTCACGGTGGAGAAAACAGGCATTGCCCGCGAAGAAATCATGCACATGATGATGGTGGAATTTATCGACCACACCAACGCATGGTTGAATAACAAAGGCATTGAAAATAATTACTTCTCCGAAGCGCACGAGTTAATCACCCGCATAGAACTCGACGCTGCAAAAGAGACTCAATTGTTTCCCGGTACCGAGAAACTTTTAAGGCAGCTGACCGATCAAGGTTTGCAAATTGGTGTAGTGACTCGAAACTGCGAAAAAGCCGTGCGGACTATGTACCCTGAACTAGACGATGTATGCGCTGCTCTAGTGGCGCGAGATCATACCCAGTTTCTAAAACCCGATCCCCGACATTTGCAACAGTGCCTAGACCAAATGAATGTTTGTGCCGAAAAATGTGTGATGGTTGGCGACGGTATTATCGATATTGAAATTGCTCATGCGCTAGACATGCATTCGATTGCTGTGACTTCCGGACACAACTCGGAAGCAGAACTACAGCAGGCCAATCCTTCGTGGCTTCTATCGCATGTTAATGAGCTGCGGCATTGCCTATAGCAAAGTTCATCTAATTTGCATGAAAACTTATTTATCTCAGCTAAATATCGCAGAGATGCGCTACGAAAAATTGGATCTGCGATTCTCAGATTTTGTCGATGCCTTAGATCCGGTCAACGCCGCCGCTGAATCGTCTCCCGGATTCATTTGGCGACTAAAAGATGATTCCAATAATGCAACCGCGATTAGGATTTTTGGGCGCGAAGACCTGCTCGTTAATCTCTCCATGTGGGCTTCCCTGGAGGATCTTAAAAGTTGTGTGATGTCAGATATTCATTTGAATATCATGCGTCGCCGCCAAGAATAGTTTTTTTTCGCAACCCAAGCCACGCTAGTCTTATGGTGGCAAGACGCCAATGTTGTGCCTACAGTTCAGCTGGCCGAGCAAAAGTTAGCGACGCTCCGACAACACGGGCCACGGCCGGATGCATTTAGCTTTCGCGACCCTTACCCGCAACCCAGCTAAAACTACGTTAAGATCCGGTGACCGCGGTTACCCCTTGAAAAAAATTAGGTCGACCCATGAAAAAGCGCATCAAACTCATATTCCCCGTTCCCATGAATGAACACACCAAAGACATGGTGGAATCACAGGTACCCGCCTCATTGGTAGGCGACCATTTTGAAATCGAATTCGCCGGCTCCAAAGAGTTAGTGACCCTGGCCGACAGTTTTTATGATTTGTACATCATGGAAGCGATTGTATTGGAAGCAGGCATGAAGGCCGAGGAAGAAGGGTTCGATGCAGTGTGCATCAATACTGTGAGTGACTCTGCGATAAACGCATTGCGTTCAAGGTTAAGTATTCCGGTCATTGGCCCTGGCATTAGTGCTTATCATACCGCCGCCATGCTTGGGCGAAAGTTTTCCATTCTTACCATGTGGCCTCAGTGGATCCCCATGTACAGAGAGTCACTAAAAAAATATGGCATGGAATCACATCTGGCATCGATCAGGCACATTAATACCCGCCCTGATGTTCAAGAGTTGCTGGAAGGGAAAGAAGAAATCGTTTTCGGTAAATTAGAAGAACAGGGGCGACTTGCAATTGAATCAGACGGCGCCGACGTGCTGATCATTGGCTCAACCACCATGCATCAATCGCATGCCCACTTGTCTGAACGCCTGCCAGTGCCTGTGATTAATCCTGGTGTTGTCGCCTATAAGCTGTGTGAACTGTTCTTAGAATTAAACCTCTGTCATTCGAAGATAGCCTACCCGTCACCAGAAAACATTCAGGACGAGAAGCTATTTCCCGCACGCTGATTTTAATAATCCAAAAAATTCTGCATCGATGCGAGTAAGAGAAAGTGGGATGCCGCCGCCCGGATTGTGGCAGACGTTCTTCGAACCCAAGGAAATATTATCCAAGCTTGGTCTTATCACGCAATTCGACCATGTTGTTGAGTTTGGATGCGGCTACGGTACTTTCACCACGCCACGCGCGCAGATCGTTAATGGCCGAGTTTCAACATTCGATCTAGACGAACAGATGATTGCTCATGCTCGGGGACAATTACCAGCCGAGATATTAAATAAGGTCCAATTCCATCACCTCGACTTTTGCTTTGCGACGCAGGTGCTAGGAAAAAGCATCGCCGATTACGTCATGCTATTTAATATATTGCATGGCGAAGAACCGATTCGGTTGCTGGAGCAAGCGTTCGATCTTCTATGTCCTGAAGGCCGGGCAGGTATCATTCATTGGAATTACGACCCAGATACGCCCCGCGGTCCACCCATGGACATTCGGCCACAACCGGAAGAGCTCGCCGATTTAGCTCACGGCGCAGGCTTTATGGTTTCAGAAATGATTGACTTACCGCCGTTCCACTACGGTTTCCAGCTGCAAAAACCGCCGAGTTGACCGCGAGAGTTAGCTTCACTAGCCTTAGCAGGTTATTTCGCTCCAAGAAAAACAAATACCTTGAACGCGCCCAAGCAAAACCCACTGGCCAGGTTGCCGTCGATCGATGATTTATTGAATCATGCGATGGTACATGAGGCGATCGCTGAATTTGGTAAAACTGCCATGACCGCTGCGTTGCGCGACGCAGCTGATTTCTATCGACAACGGCTCAGCAATAGCGCCGATGCTGAAGCAATCTCGCGTGAAGAAATTAGCACACAGATTATGACAATGGCGATTTCGACACAGCAAGAAATGCTCGCACCAAAACTTAAACCCGTTTTGAACTTAACTGGCACGGTGCTGCACACAAATCTTGGCCGCGCGCCTATGCCTGAGGAAGCAATTGATGCCATGGCTGCCGTGGCCAAAGGCGCGAGTAACTTAGAGTTCGATCTTGAGCGTGGCAAACGTGGCGATAGAGATAATCATGTGGAGACTTGGATTTCTCGCCTAACGGGTGCCGAGGCAGCCACAATTGTGAACAATAATGCCGCCGCCGTGCTATTGGTTTTGAATTCGCTCGCGCAGCGCAAAGAAGTCTTGGTCTCGCGCGGCGAACTCATTGAAATAGGTGGAAGCTTTCGGATTCCCGACGTGATGACGCGCGCGGGGGCAAAATTACGCGAAGTGGGCACAACCAATCGCACACACGCTAAAGATTTTGTAGATGCGATAAGCAGTAAAACTGCGCTTATCATG
>JBCCFA010000124.1:0-10056 GCA_039029975.1 Pseudomonadota bacterium | reverse complement strand
TGGTGGAGATAGTGTCCTTATAGGGCAAAGACCAGAGTCCCAGCGAGGTACGGTCAATCTCGATTTCAAGGTGCCTGCGAGCGGCAACAGCAAGCCGGCGGCAACGGCTAGCCTCGGCAATGAGCTGCCGATTCGTGAGGAGCGAATTACGCCGTCGAACACCAATAGCCCTAACATACATCAGGGGCGGCGACAGCAGACGACCATTTTATCTGCTGATGGGTGGATCAAAACTTCAGCTCTTGGCGCTCGTTTACCCTCCTTGGATGCGCAAAAGTCAGATACGGTGACGCAGGCGTTGGACACCAATTCGGTAGACAAAAACGCCCGTAAGGAATCTAACGCTGCGAGACCCACGACGTCGAATCGTGATATCGCGGCAGCAACAATCGCCTCGAACCGGTCGTTACGGAGTGAGCAAATATCAACCACGGCCGTCTCGAGCGATATCCGCGCCGAGGTGGCACCAATTCGTATTAACACTGTTGCTGACTCAGTGCATGAACGTAGCCTACACAATGTAAATCTTGAACAGCGTAAAACTATCGGCGCAATAACCAGCGTCGGCACCGCACAATTACATCGCGAGCCCGAAGCGGTTCAACCGCGGTTACCCGTTTCTGATTTCGTGAACCGCACAGTGGTAGCAACACGAAGCCCCGGCGTCGAATCATCGGCTACGCAAGAGCAGGCTCGCGGGCTCAATGCATCGGCGACCAACAATTTGCGCACAGCGGCATCTTCAGTCCAATTGGTGACCGCACCGAGCACCCCCACGATAGCCGAAGAATTATTGATTGCTGCGCCCGATAGATCGGTAATGATGGGAAATGAAAAAACCGACGTCGGCGCGCTGGCGAACCCCTTCAAAACGCACGCAGACGTGAAAGTTGCGCGTACAGTGGATGACATTGAGTTGAGTAAGACAAACGCCACGACCGTAGGCGTTACCAAGCTTCCACGAACTATGCCTCAAACAACATCGTTAGCCGCAAACGGATTCGAAGAGAACGTTTTGTCGGGAGCGGAACTTTCTGTCGACCTGAGCTCAGAGAAACCATTAGCGAGCAATGTCGCGCCTCTATCGAGTAGTGCGCGAACGCCGGCCGCAAGCCCCACATTTGATCTGAAATTTTCGGATGCTAACTTCCAGCAAAATTTCAATGAGAAAATATTTTTGATGGCCGCCCAGGGTTCGCAAAAAGCTTTCCTTTCGCTCAATCCTCAAGACCTTGGTCAGGTGAATATTAAGCTAACTGTGACGCAGAACGAAGTTTCCGTCCAAATGGCGTCGACGAACGGTTTGGTTCGTGAGTCGCTGGAGCAGGGGATGCCGCGTTTGCGGGAGATGTTCGAGAACGCAGGACTAAAGCTTATCGACCATCAAGTAGCGAACGAGTTCGGTGGTCAAAGACATGCCGAGCAGTTTCTCCCGCCACGCCAGAGATTCGACTACGCGCCACCACAAAACTCAGAGGGTGACCTGGTCTCGGACTTACCACGCTATGAACGAACTCACGACGGACGGATCGATACGTTCGTCTAGTTGTTTCGTAGGTTTCTCCCTCGTCCCGATCGGTTCCCGCTGAAAACATGACGGGTCCATGTCGCATAAACGTCGGATCATTGGCATAGGCTTGGTCTAAGGACTATTGCGCTTAAATAAACACGCTCCTACGCGGCGATTTCGCAAAATTAGAAATTCCAAGCGCCTGGCACAGCATTTGCAATCCCATTACAGCTATTACTAATTATTGGGGGATGCTATGGCGGAAGAAGAAAAGAACGATGAGGCTGCCGAAGAAGAAAATGCCGGGGGCGGAAAGAAAAAGCTAATCCTTTTGGTGGTTGGCGCTTTGGTCCTAGTGGCCGGCGCGGTGGGCACAACTGTGCTTGTGATGGGGGGCGGGGAAGAACAAGAAGTTGCAGAAGAAGTGGTCGAAGAGCCGCTCAAAGAACCCATATACATCGCCTTGGATCCAACATTTGTCGTGAACTATAAAGACGCGGATGCAAGAAATCGATTCCTAAAAGCCGAATTGAATCTCATGACCTATGAGAATGAGGTTGAAGATACCGTAAGCAAACACATGCCGTTGATTCGCGGCAAATTAGTTTCGCTATTCAACAAACAGACTTTCGAAGATCTGCTGCACCAAGAAGGTAAAGATGCGTTTCGCGAGGCCGCGCTCGCCGAAGTTCAGAGCGTAATGGAGTCACATTTAGGTAAGCCTGGTGTGGAGCAGGTCTACTTTACCACCTTCGTGATGCAATAAGCCTGCAATGGCCAACGAAGACCTACTCTCGCAGGACGAGATCGATGCCTTACTGTCTGGCGTCGACAACGGCGATGTCGAGACCGAGGAGGAAGCCTCGTCGGGAACCGCCGATGCGGATCGCTTTGATTTTTCAAGTCACGACCGGATCGTGCGCGGGCGCCTACCAACCTTAGAGATGATCAACGAACGTTTCGCCCGCAATTTGCGCACCTCGTTATTCGACTTATTGAGGCGCTCCCCTGAGATTGCTGTCGAGGATATCCAAAACTTAAAGTTTGGTGATTACGTCCAATCTTTGGTTACCCCATCAAATCTCAATACGGTCTCTTTCGCGCCGTTGCCAGGTTCTGCGTTGCTCGTCTTTGATCCGAAGCTCGTATTCGCCTTGGTTGATTCTTTCTTCGGCGGTGATGGATCGCGACAATCGAAAGTAGATGGGAGGGAGTTCACCGCGACAGAAACTCGGCTTGTTCAAAAGGTAATAGAGTCGATCTTTGTAGATTTGAAAGAAGCCTGGGCGCCTGTATTGGACGTCGAATTTGCTCGGCTCGGATCGGAAATCAATCCGCAGTTTGCGAATATCGTTACGCCGAGCGAAGTAGTGGTTATCTCAAGTTTTAAGGTGGACCTGGAAATTGGCGCGGGCGAATTACACATCACCATTCCTTATTCAATGCTTGAACCTATTCGCGAGTTACTTGATGCCGGTGTGCAAAGCGATGCTAATGGCAAAGATGACCGTTGGGGAATTCGATTAAGAGACGAAATTCGAACTGCCTCAATAAAGATTGAATCCACGCTTACTAAAACAAAGCTGTCCATGCGCCAGGTAATGAATATGCGTCCCGGTGACGTCATTGGTATCGACTTGCCAGAAACGGTAATAGCGAGGGTTGGAGACGTGCCGGTTTTCAAAGCGAAGTATGGTAGCTCACGTGGAAACTGCGCGCTGAGGGTCGTTGAAATGGTAAATCACTCCCTGGTCACCCCAACCGAAATGAAAATTGGAGTATTGGAAAAATGAATGCAGAAGCAGCGCAAGAAGAACTTACCGAGGGTTCGGAAGCTGACACGGCCGGGTCTGGTACGGGAGCGCTGGAGAATGCCCCGGTTGAAGAATTGCAAGACAACACGGATTCGCAGAATGCTGGCAGTGCCGATTTAGAAAGTATTCTCGATATTTCCGTCGCGCTATCCGTGGAGATTGGGCAAACCGAACTTAGTATTCGCAATTTGCTGCAACTGAATCAAGGATCGGTAGTGGAACTTGATCGGCTGGCGGGCGAACCCTTGGACGTGTTAGTGAATGGGACCTTGGTTGCACACGGCGAGGTGGTTGTCGTGAATGAAAAATTTGGGATTCGACTAACCGACGTGGTTAGCACGCATGAGCGCGTTAAAAAGCTTGGCTAGCGACGGAAAGGATGATTGAGCGACCGTACAACAATGCTATGACGGCAATCCTGCTGCTCGTTTCACTGAACAATGCTGCATTTGCCGCGCCGCGTGAAAATGTGCCCGAGAATTTGATCATTAGCCAAGGCTTACAAGTGTGTGTTGCTCTTGCGGTCACTGTGGGCGCGATCTGGCTCTTGTCTCGATTGGCCATGAATAAAAACTGGCATCGTTCCAGTCCCGAAAAAAAGATACGCATCCTTGATTCTGTTGCCATAGGTGCGCGTGACAAGATCGTGTTAATCGAAGTTGCCAATCAACAGATTTTACTTGGCAGTACGCCAGGGCAGATTCGTCCGCTTCATACCTTCGAACGGCCTCTCGATGGCTCATTCGCCGAGTCGTTTAATGACGCGGCATCGCAAATCAATGAAGTGAAAACCTATCCCGAGGATGCGCTAGAACCCACTGGCGCGGCTCACTTGGGAACGACGCGATGAGAAAGTTAATTCTTGTTCTTCTCTGCTGCTTCTACGTTGAGGGGGTGTTGGCGAACCCCGGTATTGAAGCATTTTCTGTCACAACCAGTGAGGACGGTAATCAAACCTACACGCTAACGCTACAAATTATGCTGTTAATGACGGCGATGACAGTGCTACCGGCATTGATTTTAGCCATGACATCTTTCACCCGAATCATCGTGGTGTTAGCGATTCTGCGACAGGCGCTAGGTACCGCCCAAACGCCGTCGAGTCAGATCTTGATAGGACTCGCGCTTATTATGACCATGTTCATCATGGCGCCCGTTATCGATACGGTTTACCAGCAAGCAGTAGGGCCATATCTCGAAGAGGAAATCACATTAGCCGACGCACTTGAACGCGGTAAAGCGCCGGTAAGAGAGTTTATGCTGAGTCAGACACGAGAATCGGATTTAGCGTTATTTGCCGAATTGGCAGATCGCAGCGATATTCAATCCATCGATGACGTGCCTTTTAACATTATTGTCCCATCGTTCGTTACCAGTGAGCTAAAAACAGCATTCCAAATCGGTTTTTTGATCTTCATTCCGTTTCTTGTGATCGATTTAGTGGTTGCTTCGGTGCTGATGTCCATGGGCATGATGATGTTGTCGCCGCTTATTATTTCCTTGCCATTCAAAATTATGCTGTTCGTTTTGATTGATGGTTGGGCGCTCATTGTCGGCACGTTAACCGCAAGCTTTTACAATTAAGAAATTAATTATGACGCCAGAGCTCATTATTAATATTGGTCAACGCGCGCTTGAACTCACCTTATTATTAATGTTGATTTTGCTTTTGCCAGCGTTAGTCGTTGGTTTACTAATCAGCGTTTTTCAGGCGGCGACCCAAATTAATGAAATGACCTTGAGCTTTATCCCAAAGCTATTAGTGACTGTTGCCGTGCTGATATTTGGCGGTAATTATTTGGTTCGGCTTATGACTGACTACACCGTGCGACTCTACCTAGAGATCCCAGGGTTTATTGGTTAGATCTTTGGAGGAAGATTGCCATTGGGAGCACTCGCTCAACATGACCTGGTCGGTTTATTAGCGCATTGGATATACCCCTTTCTCAGGATTGGCGGATTGTTTCTTACCGCACCAGTCGTCGGCACACGCGTTGTTCCGGCGCGCGCTCGACTGGTGATGTGCTTAGCAATATCAATCGCCGTTCTACCAGTTCTACCCGTGCCAAGCGTGGCAACACCATTTGGCCGCGAAACGTTCTTTCTCGGTGCACAACAGCTGTTGCTTGGCATGTTAATGGGATTGGTATTGCGGTTAACGTTTTTGGTTGTGGAGTTAGCCGGTCAGGTTATTGCACAACAAATGGGTTTAGGTTTTGCCTCATTGGTGGACCCGCAAACAGGCTTGCAAGTGCCAGTGCTTAGTCAGTTCTATATAACGCTAGCAACGTTAATGTTTTTGTCATTCGACGCGCACTTGGTACTGATTTCAATTCTAGTAGAGAGTTTCTCGGCGATACCGGTGGGCGGTGGTGGCGTGAATAGCCTAATGCTCGGCGC
Organism: Pseudomonadota bacterium; assembly: GCA_039029975.1. Taxonomy (GTDB): domain Bacteria; phylum Pseudomonadota; class Gammaproteobacteria; genus JBCCFA01. The sequence continues at coordinate 4,332 of JBCCFA010000124.1, read as the reverse complement.
AGTGCTGTCGTGGACTGAGCAGCTATTTTCTGGTGCCTTGGCAGTCGCCTTACCGGTAATTATCGCGCTGTTAATTGTCAATATCGCATTCGGCGTGGTGACAAGAGCTGCGCCTCAGCTCAATATTTTCGCGATCGGCTTTCCGGTCATTATGTTGTTCGGCATATTTCTTTGCTATTTGACCTTGGATGGTTTGAGCCAGCATATGAAAGTGCAGTTTGAACACGCGTTCAGTTTATTGCGCAGTATTTTGGTGGTTGGTGGAAATGGCTGATTCGAATTCCGATCAGGAAAAGACTCAACCAGCGACACCTAAGAAGTTACAGGAAGCGCGCGAAAAAGGAGACGTCCCCCGGTCTAGGGAGCTGGCAACATCGTTATTGCTATTAGGTGCGGTTGCGATGATGTTTGTCGGTGGGAAAAACTTAGCGTCTTCCCTGGGGATAATATTCAGCAATAGTTTTAGTCTGTCCCGGGCAGAAATATTTGATCCTTATTTTCTAGTTAATGCGTTTCTAGGCGCGAATATCGTCGCGCTGCAAGCGCTACTGCCACTATTACTTGGGTTTGTCGCTCTCGCCATTGTTGGTCCATTAGCGTTGGGTGGATGGGCTTTCAGCGCCCAAGCTTTGGGCGCCAAGTGGAATCGGCTGAGCCCTATCGCTGGCCTCAAGCGAGTCTTCGGTCGCCGCGGTTTAGTTGAAATGCTAAAGGCGATCGCAAAATTTTTCGTCATTTTAGGGTTTGCTCTGGGTGCATTGGCCGTTGAGTTCGACGTAATCCGCGGGCTAGGGCTTGGTGATTTAATACCCGACCTGTTGCGTTCTTCCGATGTCGTGTTTCGCGTATTTGCTGTTACGGCATTTGCAACTCTGTTTATTTCACTTATCGACGTGCCGTTTCAATTATGGGATTACCAACGAAAACACCGCATGAGTTTTCAGGAAATTAAAGACGAACTAAAGCAGCACGAGGGCTCTCCAGAAACCCGCGCTCGGATCAGCAAACTCCAGCAGGAAATGGCCACACTTAGAATGATGGAGGAAGTGCCCAAAGCAGATGTCATTGTGATCAACCCGGAGCACTACTCAGTTGCTCTAAAATTTGATGCTGAAACCATGAGTGCACCAGTGGTAGTAGCCGTTGGCGCTGACCTAGTGGCGCTAAGGATTCGAGAAATAGCGAAGCAACATGAGGTAGTTATCGTGTCCGCGCCACCGTTGGCCCGCGCGCTATTTCATCACGGCGATCTTGGTAAAGAAATTCCAGCGGGATTGTACGTAGCGGTCGCAAAATTACTGGCTTTTGTGTTCAGTATTGACGAGCAGGCTAAACACAAGCCCGTTGAAGTTGACTATGACTTACCCATTCCAGAGTCATATCAGGTGTAACGATGGCACTGCTAATTAACCAGAGACAAGGCGGCACAGCTCTACAGTTGATTAGCGGTGGTGCTGGAACGCCCCTGTTGATCTTGATCATGATGGCAATGGTTATTTTGCCCTTGCCAGCGTTCTTATTGGACATTCTTTTTACATTTAACATATCACTAGCGCTTGTCGTGCTTCTTGCGGGAATCTATAGCCGCAGACCATTGGCTTTCGCGTCGTTTCCCACAATTTTGTTAATTGCGACTCTATTAAGGCTCGCGTTAAACGTCGCATCCACTCGTGTGGTTTTATTAAACGGGCGCGATGGCACCGATGCGGCGGGACAGGTGATTCAAGCATTTGGTGAGTTTGTGGTTGGCGGAAACTACACGGTAGGTTTCGTGGTTTTTACCATACTCGTCATTATCAATTTTGTCGTAGTAACCAAGGGCGCTGGACGAATCTCTGAAGTTAGCGCTCGTTTCACCTTAGATGCGATGCCGGGTAAACAAATGGCAATCGATGCTGATTTGAATGCCGGTTTGATCGATCAGGATACTGCACGTGCGCGGCGCGAAGATGTAGCTCAAGAAGCAGATTTTTACGGTTCAATGGACGGCGCTAGCAAATTTGTGCGTGGTGATGCCATTGCCGGTATTTTGATTCTCTTCATCAATATTCTCGGCGGTTTGGCGATCGGTTCCATGCAATATGGTATGCCACTTGGTGAAGCGGCTCGCGTTTTTACACTGCTAACAATCGGCGATGGTTTGGTCGCCCAAATTCCGTCGCTGTTTTTGTCCACCGCTGCGGCGATTATGGTGACCCGAGTTTCCACCGAACATGATGTCGGTGAGCAGGTCTTTTCGCAGTTATTTGAAGACCCCAAGGCACTCGCAATTACGGCTTTGATATTAGCAATTCTGGGCGTAATTCCCGGCATGCCGAACGTGGCGTTTCTGATACTCGCAATTGCTGCTGGTTATGCCGCTTATTGGCAGTCGCAGCGCCGCATTAATGCTGCTGCGGAGCCGGAGCCCGAAGTTGAACCTGCGCCGCCGCCAGAGAACACTGAACTAACCTGGGACGATGTGGCTCCACTCGACGTTTTAGGTTTGGAAGTAGGTTATCGGTTAATTCCCTTGGTTGATCGTAACAAAAGTGGTCAATTGCTATCGCGGCTTCGCGGCGTGCGTAAGAAGCTATCGCAAGAATTGGGTTTTTTGATTCCGGCAGTGCATATTCGCGACAACCTAGATCTAGAAGCGTCGTCTTACCAGATTACCGTGCATGGCAGCGTAATTGGCCGCGGTACCCTTGAAATGAATAAAGAGCTAGCCATTAATCCTGGGCAAGTTTTTGGTACGTTGAATGGGTCGATGGTGCGTGATCCTGTATTCGATTTGGAGGCTGTTTGGATTGATGAATCGCAAACGGAGCAGGCACATGCGCTAGGTTATACCGTTGTTGATACTTCCACCGTGGCCGCCACACACGTCAGCCAAGTAATTCAAGATCACGCCCATGAGTTGTTTGGTCATGACGAGGCGCAAAAATTGTTAGACGCGCTTGCTGAATCATCGCCGAAATTAGTTGAAGACCTTGTGCCCGGCGTTTTGCCGTTGACCACGGTGGTTAAGGTAATGCAAAACTTGCTCGCAGAAAAAGTACCGGTGCGAGATCTACGAACAATATTAGACGTGCTGTCTGAACACGGACTCAACAGTCAAAACCCCGACGTCTTGACTGCTGCAACGAGAGTCGCGCTCGGTCGATCAATCGTTCAGCAAATCAACGGGTTAAACGACGAACTAGCAGTAATGACTTTGGATTCGACGTTGGAACAGTTATTGCTTCAGTCAGTTGAAACAACAAACGGAGTCAGCGCGCCCGTTGAACCTGGTCTGGCTAATAGTTTGTTGCAATCAATAAAAGAGGCCCACATGAAACAGCAGGCGAGCGGCGAACCATCGGTTGTGCTAGTTAATGACCCGTTACGAACGTTGATAAAACGTTTAACCTCAACGGCCCTTGATGGTTTGCACGTGTTGGCGTACGGCGAGGTGCCTGGCAACGTCCAACTTAAGATTATTCATAGTGTTGGCGACGCCTCACTAACGCACGAGTAGACCATAGACAATGAAGCAATCCAGCCAGCAAGCCACGAGTTCCGAAGTGAAAGTGCGTAAGTACTTTGCGGCGGATATGCGAAGCGCGCTAGAAATGGTGCGAACTCAGCAGGGATCTGATGTGTTAATTTTGTCGAACCGTCAACTAGACGATGGTATCGAGTTAATTACAGCTGATAATTCGGTGGATGCTGCCGTGCTTCAATCGTTCCAAAAGAAAGCAAATGCCTTGTCTCGCGGAAAATCGAGAACGACATCTGTTAAGCCGAGCGTTCGCAAAGTTGGAGAAGAGTTAGCAAAACCCAATCGCGCAGTAGGAGCAGAAAAACCTGAACACGCCGCGAACGCAAAACTCCTTAGGTCAGAGCGGTTGAAACGGAATCAATACATCGACAACAACGCGAGTAACGGTGGGGGACATAGCGATCTCCTATGGACGGATGAAAACACCGTTCGCAAAATGCAGCAAGAGATGAACACAATTAAGGGTTTGCTGGAACAACAACTGAGCGGACTCGCATGGTCGAACTACGGCCAAAAGTACCCGCAACGCGCCCGGGTCCTTAGAAGTCTTAATCGCATTGGTGTGGCGCCCGAGCTTGCACTCAGCATTGTGAAAAAGCTACCGGGGAAAACCAATCCCGAGAACGCTTGGCGACAGGCTTTGTCGCTGCTCGTAAAGAACATTCAAACACTTCCCGATCCGATCTTAAGTCAGGGAGGCGGCTCCGTGGCGGTCTGTGGACCCACGGGCGTGGGGAAAACTACCTTGGTGAGTAAATTAGCCGCCCTGCATGCCAAACGGCACGGCGTCGACTCGGTATCAATTTTAT
>JBCCFA010000123.1:0-10161 GCA_039029975.1 Pseudomonadota bacterium | reverse complement strand
TATTGACTCTTCGTTGACAACAGATAACTCGCCGATGACTAATTTGCTTTGGTATTTTTATCGTCAGTGCTGCTTGATCCGCCTCTTGCTTGCGTAATTTATGTGCACGCGAACAATTCACTTTGAGTGCTGGCGCTCGTCCTCTACCGACCCTGATAGAAGATCAAACGCTGCGTTGCACGCGATATATCGCTGCTTCCCCGAACAGATTCGGAAATAGCCGCATCGATGTGCTGCTGCGATGATTAGTGTCAACAGTTGTGCGCTGTAGAATTTTGATGCCATCGTGGCGACAAAAATCCTCGAAATCTTTGATTGTGCAAATATGGATGTTTGACGTGTTGTACCAAGTGCCGGGTAAGTGAGCAGTAATCGGCATTCTGCCTAAGGCGAGTTGCGTCCGACATTTCCAGTGCCCCATATTGGGAAAGGTAACGATACCCTCGCGTCCAATCCGGACCATTTCTCGTAATACGAGGTGCGGGTAGCGCACCGCTTGTAGCGTTTGCGTCATGATGACGTAATCAAAAGAATTGTCTTCGAATTCGGCAAGACCATCATCTAAGTTAGATTGAATAACGTTGATTTGATTCTTAACGCAGTCAACGATATTTTCGGGATCGATTTCAATCCCGTAGCCGCTCACATTGAGTCGTTTTTGTAAGTCTCCGAGTAACCGCCCGTCACCGCAACCCAGATCGAGGACCCGAGTGTCCGGCGAAATCCACTCGGCAATTAAAGATTGATCAGCACGTAGCGGAAGCGTCATGGTAATTGCTGACCGACGCGATCGAAGTACGCCCGCAGAACAGCGTGATAGCGCGGGACTTCGAGCAAAAACGAATCATGTCCATATTGGGAATCGATATCCACGTAACTCACGTCTAAGTTGTTTTCCAACAAAGCGCTCACAATCTCTCGAGAACGTGACGGCGAGAATCGCCAGTCGGTCGAAAAAGAAATCACCAAGCTCTTAGCCTGAATATCGGCGAAAGCACGGTCAAGTTTTCCCGAGTAACTTTGTGCGGGGTCGAAGTAGTCTAAAGACTTCGTCATTAATAGGTATGAGTTAGCATCGAAGCGTCCCACGAAAGATTCGCCTTGATGACGGAGATAGCTCTCAATTTGGAACTCAACGTCAAAACCAAAATTGATCTTTCCGTCGCGCAGCTCTCGGCCAAATTTTGAACCAAGCGCGTTATCAGAGAGATATGTTATGTGTCCAAGCATTCTTGCGATCATTAAGCCTTGCTCGGGCGCCGCATCGTGATCAAGATAGTGGCCGTCGTGGAAATTAGGATCTTTTCGAATCGCCTGGCGGGCTACTTCGTTAAAAGCAATGTTCTGGGTCGATAATTTTGGCGCCGCCGCAATCACAATTGCATGCGCAACGCGCTCGGGATAATCAATGGCCCACTGTAGGGCTTGCATGCCCCCAAGGCTGCCACCCATGACGGCCGCCCAGCGCTGTATACCAAGGTGATCTGCCAATCGCGCTTGGCTTTCTACCCAATCTCGTACTGTGACGATAGGAAAATCTGGCCCGAAACGCTTGCCGGTTGCTGGATTGGTTGAAAGCGGTCCGGTAGAGCCACCGCAGCCGCCAAGATTATTCAGCGAAACAACAAAAAAATGATTGGTATCGACGGGTTTGCCAGGACCGATGCAATTGTCCCACCACCCAGGCTTGGTGCCGTTATCCGCATGAAAACCGGCCGCGTGATGATCTCCACTTAGCGCGTGACATATCAATACGGCGTTACTCGCATCAGCGTTAAGCTCGCCGTAGGTTTCATAAATAAGATCAAACCCTTCTAGGGTCTCACCACAATCAAGCTTGAGCGGCGTATCGAAAGCTTTAGTTGTGGGGGACACCAGCCCGACGGAGTCGGTGGGTATCTGATTGGCCATGCGGGTAGGTAGATCTCAAAACTTGCTAGTCGGCCGAAGAGTCTAAGGCGTGTAGGCTATAGGCGCAACAAACTAGCGCTTACGGACGAAACCATCGCTAAACGGCCAGCATCAGCCCCATGTCTTTTATCGGTTGCACGATTAACATTAATGCCAAATACAAGACTAAAACAGCTGCCATTGGAGATAGATCCAAGCCACCGATCGGCGGAATCAAACGACGGGCGGGTCTCATTAGGGGGGCCGTTATCGAATCCAATAAGGTCAGCACCGGGTTGTAGTTACCGGGCGCGATCCAACTCGCGATCACCTGAATGAATATTGAGAATAAGAGTATGTAAACGGCTTTGCCTGCAAGCTCTCCAATTGCCATCACCAATACGCCGATAGGGTTTGGTGCTAATCCTCGCAGTAATAAAATTAATAAAGTCGCGATAATTTGTAAGGCCAACATCAAAACCAAGGACGAGGTATCAATAGTGCGGAATGCGGGAATAATTCGCCGCAAGGGCCGCAATGGTGGGTTGGTGACAGTAACAATCGCTTGCGCGAGCGGGTTATAAAAATCGGCACGGATGAACTGCAAAAGAAAACGCAACATCACCGCCAGGATATACAGGCCAAAGATAAACTCGATTAGAAAAACGCCGGCATTGCTGAGGTAGTTTCCACCCATGATTAGTTCTCTGATTCCGCGGCTAATTGTTTCGCGCGTTGAAAGGCGGCGTGAAGCGCCGAATCAATCGATTGCGGAAAACCTTCGTCCATCAATGTGGCGATCGCTTTCTCTGTGGTGCCGCCGGGTGAGGTGACTTGGCGACGCAATTCTGACGGTTCGTCCGCCGAGCTTGTTGCTAATTTGGCCGCGCCTAAGCCGGTTTGGAGGGCAAGTGCACGGGCGGTCTCAGTTGATAAACCGAGTGCTACGCCTGCCGACTCTAACGCTTCAAACATCAAAAAGAAGTATGCGGGACCGCTGCCAGACAAGGCGGTTACGGCGTCAATATCGTCTTCGGAAGATACCCAGACACTCATTCCTACAGCATTTAATATCGTTTCCGCCACTTCGCGATCGGCAGATTCGCAGCGTAGATTAGCGAACAAAGCTGACGCGCCAGCTCCAACCATGGCGGGAGTATTCGGCATCACTCTGACCACTTTGTGCTCGCGCCCCAACCACCTAGAAATTTGCTTCGTCGTAATCCCCGCGGCAATTGAAATGATGAGTGGCCCTTCGTTCAAACTCAATTGCGGACCTAAGGTTTCGAGGACCGCCCGCATGATTTGCGGTTTTACCGCCATCAAGACGACATCTGGAGAGGTCGAGGTATCTCGAAAATCGTTGCAGCAGTGAAAACCGTATTCCTCTTGTAAGGCTTGCGCTTTATTTTGATCCGGTTCTACGATTTGAATTTGTTGCGCTGGATATCCCTGGTTAAGGAGTCCAACCGCGATTGCGCGACCCATATTGCCGCCGCCGATCATCACGATACCTTGAGTGGACATTTATCTCTCGCCGAATAATGCGGTGCCGATCCGCACAATGGTTGCGCCTTCCTGAATTGCGGCGCGGTAATCTTGGCTTGTCCCGATCGACAGGGTATCGACGGGGCTCGCGAACGTTTCTGTGTAGAGTTCCCGCACCGACGCGAACGCGGCTCGTTGTTCTACCGGGTCAGCATTTGGTGCAGGAAGCGCCATTAGACCACGTAATTTGAGGTTTGGTAAGTCATCGAAAATCCGAACAAATTCGCCAACTGCGGAGGGTGGAACGCCACTTTTTGTCTTTTCTTCCGAAATATTCACTTGGATACAAACGTTCAAGGGCGTCGCCATGGACGCCCGACCGGCGTTTAATTTCGTTGCAATCTTTTCTCGATCAACAGAATGAACCCAATCGAATAGTCGGCTCGCCTCTTGTGCTTTGTTCGACTGTAGCGGCCCGATGAAATGCCAAGATAGAGAGAGATCGCTAAGGTCACGAATTTTGTTTTGGGCTTCTTGCAAGTAATTTTCGCCAAACGCGTTTTGACCGCAGGCGGCGAGTTCTCGAATCGACGTCACCGATTGGCGTTTACTGACGGCTAATAGCTCGATTTCATCTGCTGCTCGACCTGCCGCAGCAGCAGTTTGTTCGAGCGACCGGATGACGGCCCTATAGGTAGCACAGGTGTCTGACATTGGCGAATTATATCGCCACTTAAATTCGTGATGTAATCCAAGGTATTACATGGAAAAACCGGGGTTTAGTTGCTAGAGTTCCAAAGTCTATTAACAACATTTTGTGTCCACCGGGGCTGCTTCGAGCCGTGGTGCAAGCCGGTATTTGATGCTTCATTGGCGGAGCTTCCGATATCTGGAACCGTGCAATTATTAGGGGGCTTTAGGCATGGATATAGGTGAACTTTTAGCGTTTGGCGTGAAAAACGGGTGTTCTGATTTACATCTGTCTGCCGGTTTGCCACCGATGATCCGCGTCGATGGAGACGTGCGACGCATCAATGTTCCGTCTATGGATCACAAAGAAGTTCATGATCTTGTGTACGACATCATGAACGATAAGCAGCGGAAAGATTACGAAGAGTTCCTGGAGTGCGATTTTTCCTTTGAAATTCCGGGGCTTGCGAGATTTCGAGTCAACGCCTTCAACCAGAACCGGGGCGCAGGCGCGGTGTTCCGAACCATTCCTTCGGAGATTCTCACCCTGGAGGATCTAAATGCCCCGAAAATATTCAAAGAAATCTCGGAAATCCCCCGAGGCGTGGTTTTGGTCACCGGCCCCACGGGATCGGGCAAGTCGACCACGCTGGCAGGCATGGTCAACCACAAAAATGAAACGGAATATGGCCATATTTTGACGATCGAAGATCCTATCGAATTCGTTCACACGTCAAAAAAATGTCTTATCAACCAACGAGAAGTCCACCGCGACACCCTGGGGTTCAACGAGGCACTACGTTCTGCGCTGCGGGAAGATCCAGATACCATTCTGGTTGGCGAGATGCGAGATTTGGAAACGATTCGCTTAGCGCTGTCAGCGGCGGAAACGGGTCACTTGGTTTTTGGTACGCTGCACACCAGCTCGGCAGCGAAAACAATCGACCGGGTGGTTGATGTGTTTCCGGCGGAAGAAAAGGACATGGTCCGCGCTATGCTATCGGAATCACTCCGTGCGGTGATTTCGCAAACCTTGTTGAAGAAAAATGGCGGAGGCCGTGTGGCCGCCCATGAAATCATGATTGGTACGCCAGCAATTAGAAACTTGATTCGAGAAAATAAAATTGCTCAGATGTACTCGGCCATTCAAACGGGCCAACAATTCGGTATGCAAACGCTTGATCAATGTTTGCAGGATTTGGTGCAAAAGGGCGTTGTCTCTAGATTGGAAGCGCAGAATAAAGCGGCGAATAAAGACAATTTCTAAGCGCTACACAAGTCGCTACGTAAACTTTAGCCTGAGCAACGCTCAGCACTTAATGGGTCGAAGAGAATCAAGAGGGGTTAGCCATGGAACGTGAACAAGCCATCAAATATATGCGGGACTTGCTCAAGCTAATGGTGGACAAGAAGGGTTCGGATTTATTTATCACCGTAGAATTCCCGCCCGCGATCAAAATTGACGGCAAGGTCACCCCCGTTTCGAAAACCAAACTCACGTCCGAAAACACGAAGGCGCTTGCCTATGCCATCATGAACGATCGGCAGTTAAAAGAGTTCGAAGCGACGAAAGAATGTAACTTCGCTATCGCGCCGACCGGAATCGGGCGATTCCGCGTCAACACCTTTATTCAGCAGAATCACACCGGGATGGTGTTGCGTACTATCGAGACAGAAGTGCCGACGATCGAACAACTTGGGTTACCCGAAGTGATGAAAGAAGTGGCCATGACCAAGCGAGGGCTTGTGATCATGGTTGGCGGCACCGGCTCTGGTAAGTCAACTTCTTTAGCGGCCATTATCAACCACCGTAACGAAAATTCTTACGGACACATTATTACGATTGAAGACCCCATCGAATACGTGCACCCGCACAAAAACTGCATTGTCATGCAACGCGAAGTAGGCGTCGATACGGACGACTGGGACATCGCCCTAAAAAACACCTTACGCCAGGCGCCAGATGTCATCCTACTTGGCGAGATTCGCGACCGTGAGACGATGGAATTTGGCATCGCATTTGCTGAAACCGGTCACCTGGCGATGGCGACCTTGCACGCCAATAGTGCCAACCAAGCTTTGGACAGGATCATCAACTTCTTTCCCGAAGAACGCCGCACTCAGTTGCTAATGGATTTATCGCTTAACTTGAAAGGCATCATTTCTCAGCGGCTGCTGAAGCACCAAGATGGGAAGGGCCGCGTTGCCGCGATTGAAATCTTGCTCAATTCTCCGCTCATCGCCGATCTTGTACTCAAAGGCGAAGTGCACGAAATTAAGAACATTATGTCTAAATCGAATGAACTCGGCATGAAGACATTCGACCAGGCACTATTCGATCTCTATGAAGAAGACAAAATTACCTACGAAGATGCGCTGCGTAACGCTGACTCGATGAACGAGCTTCGATTAAGAATCAAACTTGAGGGTAAATCAGCCAAGGGATCGGACAAACTAGAAGGGCTGGATCATCTCGCCCTGGAGGAAACGGACGAAGAAAGCGGCCTCATTCGCTAACAATTTTTACAGCTTATTGCGTTGTTTATCGCTGGTAGTTACTAAATGGACATCACACCGTATTTAAAATTGCTAAGAGACAAAGAAGGTTCTGACCTTTTTTTCACAGCTGCCGCACCCGTTAAAATTAAAATTGAGGGGCAAGTAAGTTCAGTTGGCAAAACGGTTTTAACAGGAGAGTTAACCAAAGCGGCGGCGTACGCAATCATGACTGAGGCGCAAATTAAGCGCTTTGAAGAAACGATGGAGTGCGATTTTGCGATTTCTTTGCAAGATAAAAGCGCGCGATATCGCGTAAACGTTTTTCGTCAGCGCGGCGAAATCGGTATGGTGTTGCGTCGAATCCCATCGGAGATACCAACTATCGATGAACTAGGCTTACCGGATGTGTTACGCCCACTCGTGATGCATCGTCGTGGCTTGATCTTAATGGTTGGCGCAACGGGATCCGGCAAATCCACCACGCTGGCCGCAATGATTAACGAGCGTAATTCTAAAATGAACGGTCATATTTTGACCATTGAAGATCCGATCGAGTTTTCGCATCCAAATTTAAAGTCGGTGGTTAATCAGCGTGAAGTCGGCGTTGATACTTTGAGTTACCGGCACGCCTTGAAGGCCTCTCTGCGAGAAGCACCAGATGTCATTCTTATTGGTGAGGTGCGCGATCGAGAAACGATGGAGGCCGCATTGGAATTATGTAATACCGGCCATCTGTGTCTATCGACATTACACGCCAACAACGCGAACCAGGCGATGGAGCGGGTGATTAATTTATTCCCGCAAGAACTGCACAAACAGTTGTTCTTAGATTTGTCCCTAAATATCCGTTCTGTAATTTCCCAGCGATTGGTGCAAGGTGTGGACAGTAAACGAGTGGCCGCTATAGAGATTATGATTTCCACCCCCCATATCTCCGATTTGATCTTGAAGGGCGACATATACGATATCAAGGAAGCCATGGAACAAAGTGGTGCAAAAGGTATGCAGACTTTTGATATGGCCTTGTACGATTTATTCAAAGAACAGCGCATAGACCTGGAAGAAGCTTTAAATAATGCGGACTCCAGAACCAACTTGGAAGCGAAGATTAACTTCGGCTAATCCTCCTATTCCTGAGCCCTGTGCTCAGCTAATTGTGGAAATTTCGCTAAAAGCGTCAAATTTCCGACAAATCGCTAGTCAGTTTTTCAGGTGCTTGTTACGCTCCTGCACTTTAATTCGTTCTCGGGGTTGTTATGCCACACGTTAAGGCCAACGGCATAATTATTCGTTACCAGTGGGATCAGGGACCGGGAGCAAGTCGGGCGAGCGATCCGGTCGTCTTGCTGTCGAACTCCTTGTCATCCGATATCTCCATGTGGGACAAACAAGTCGAAGTGCTAATCGAGCACGGATATCGTGTTTTGCGACACGACGCGAGAGGTCATGGTCAGACGGACGCTCCGGATAAGCCTTATTCGATAGAAATGCTTGGCGAGGACGCGATCGGATTACTTGATGCGCTAGATCTAAACAAAGTTCATTTCTGCGGTCTATCCATGGGTGGAATGGTTGGCCAATATCTTGCCAGTACACATCCAAGCCGTTTGTTGAGCGCCTGTTTATGTGCCACAGCTGCCTACCTGAACGTGGGTGATATTTGGGATGAGCGACGCGCTTTAGTACTTGAACAAGGTATGTCTGCTATTGTTGATGCCACGTTGGAACGCTGGTTTACGCCAGCGGCTAAGCAGAATATCAGCCGCGAATTAGAGGCTGTGCGTCAAGGCATTCTGCAAACGCCGACAGTTGGCTATGCAAATTCGTGCTTAGCAATACGTGATATGGATCTCCGTGAGCAAATTAGGCAGATAGATTTACCAGTGATGGTTATCGCAGGGGAAAAAGACCCGAGCACCACCGTTGCGGCCGCAGAAGAAATTGCCGCCGCTATCCCAGCGGCGAAACTGTCGGTGATCGACGGCGCCCAGCACTTATTAAATATAGAAATGGCGGAGCAGTTTAATGCTATCCTGGTTAATTTCTTAAAGACCAATAGCGAATGAAATACCCTTGCCAGCTCTTACTAGGGGCAATACTGTTCGCCGCGACGGCGGTACCTGTCGCAGCCGAATCGACCTTAGAAAACATTTACTGGCGAGCGACTGAAATCGGCGGCAAGCCGGTCGACTTGGCCCCGGAACAGATCCCTCATGTGGCTTTTCACGCCGCAGAGAGTCGTGTTGCGGGTTTTAGCGGATGCAATCGTTTTTTTGCTGTTTACTCACAAAATGACAATGAGCTTGCGATCAAGGTCATGGGGGGTGCGCGAGCGACGTGCCCGGAACTTGGTAACTTGGAAGTGGAGTTTCTCGCTGCTTTACAGGTGACAACTCACCTTGAGCTTGCGGACGGCACTTTAACGCTCTTTGATTCAGACGCACATTCGGTGGCAAAATTTATCGGTGTCATCCGCTAAATCCGCCCCCGGAAATCGAAATGATCGTGTTTGGGCTGTTGTTCGGCAGATCCCCGAAGGCCGCGTCCTTACCTACAAACGCGTCGCCGAATTGGCGCAAATTTCCGGCCGATCTGGCGCTCGCCAGGTGGGCTATGCCTTAGCGCAAATACCTGCTGAAGTGGATATCCCCTGGCATCGCGTAATCAACGCGCAGGGAATGTTAAGTCCGCGAGCGAACCCAGATAGCGTTGACTATCAGCGCGAACTTTTGAGCTTGGAAGGCATCGAATTTGGACTGGGCGGTAAAATTGATCTCGAACAATTTCTCTGGACCGCGAAAAAAGTAAAAATATGACAGTCACAAAAACATCGTTTTTCGCCAACAATGGCCCCTGGGTGCTAATTTTTATTGTCATTGCGGGAAGCTGGATATTGTCTCGCGGCGGGGCGGACGTTGAGCCTATTTATTGTGAAATTGACAAGCCGACGGAATCGGCTGACGTCGTAATGCTTAGCGCGAGCTGGTGTGGCTACTGTCGGCGCGCGCGCAAATTATTTGTTAACGAAGCGATCAACTACTGTGAGCTTGATATCGAACAAAGTGCTTCAGGTCGACAACGATATCAACAAAGCCGAATCAAAGTAGTGCCCATCATTCATATCAAGGATGAGGTAATTGTGGGTTTTTCAAAATCTGAAGTGTTGCAATCGCTTGCCAGCCACGATCTATATCCGCTAGAAAAAATTTAGTGCTTACTATTTTCGCTCTTTCGAGAAGACAACTTCGAATAATTGATGGTCACTTTCTAGATACTTTTTTTCGAACCGACTGATCGGTGATTCTGGACATATCAATCGAAAGTCACTTGTGCCTTGAAGCCTGCCTAAACTAATCAGAAAGTTGAGAGCGGCATAAAATTCTTGCGCATAGATTTCCCAATTGGTTCGCAATATCAGCTCGGAACTAAGGGTCGCCAAGGTCGGGAATACGGGATGCCCGTGCCAGCGCCGCTGCAGGTGCCCGGGCTTAGGCCACGGATTGGGATACAGCAAGTAATTTTTCGCAACACCTAAACGGGCGTGATCTATTTGGCGCCAGAAATCAATTAGATCGGCACGAGCAAACAACAAAT
>JBCCFA010000122.1:0-10186 GCA_039029975.1 Pseudomonadota bacterium | reverse complement strand
CCGTTCGCGGCGGTGGTGTCGGTGATTTGTTGTGTCAAGTTTCGGTTGAAACGCCGGTTGCGCTTAACAAAACTCAAAAAGAACGCCTGCGCGAATTCGGTGACTCGCTTGGCAGTAACAGCGGGCGTCACAGTCCTCGCGCCGAGTCTTTTCTTGACGGCGTGAAGAAATTTTTCGAAGAAATGAAAGGCGCCTAATTAACGCTACTTCTCTGTTTCCCGTGCTAACGGACTATCACCACCTTGACAGTCCCTCTCGGCGAATTCCTTGGTTCGATCCAATCGGATACACTTTAGTGACTTCAATACCACATTGTTTAAGGAATATCGGGTGACTGACATAGCAATCGCTGGCGCGGCGGGAAGAATGGGAAGAACGCTCATTGAACTCGCGTCAACCGAGTCAAATCTTAATGTCTGTGCGGCATTTGAGCATGCCGAGTCAGATTTTATTGGTCAAGATGCTGGTGCGGTGGCGGGTATCGGTACCATGGGGCTGCCGATTGCGAATTCGATCAGTGAACAACCGGCGTTTGATGTGTTGATTGATTTCACTTTGCCGGAATCGACCGTTGAAAACGTCCGATGGTGCCAAGAGAAAGGCAAATCCATGGTGATTGGTACGACCGGTCTTGGCGCAGAGCGACAGATTATTTCTGACGCCGGTCAGCACATTCCCATCGTCTTTGCACCAAATATGAGTGTGGGCGTAAACCTGTGTTTCAAATTAACTGAAATCGCGGCACGCGTGCTGGGAGACGATGTCGACATCGAGGTAATAGAAGCGCACCACAGACACAAGATTGACGCGCCGTCTGGCACCGCGGTTCGCCTTGGGGAGATTTTGGCGGACACGCTCGGGCGAGATCTAAAAGAATGCGCGGTTTATGGTAGGGAAGGTCGAACGGGACCGCGTGATCGCAAGACGATCGGTTTTGAAACCATCCGCGCCGGCGATATCGTTGGCGACCACACGGTGATGTTTGCCGGTGCCGGCGAGCGAATCGAAATTACGCATCGAGCCAGTTCGCGAGCGACATTTGCCGCAGGCGCGTTGCGTGCTGCTGCTTGGTTAGTCGGCAAAACCCCCGGTGTTTTCGATATGCAGGACGTGCTCGAACTAAAATAACGTTTATAATTCAATAGGTTAATATCTATTGAACCCAAATCCTCTAGATCGGGACTAACTCTTAAGTTTTTGCAACAGAATCTTCGGCGGCAGTCGATGCGATATCGTTTTGCTTACATATTTAGGTCAAGGCAATGAGCGCTAGCTCAAAGGCACAGGCTCGGCAGGCAGAGCGCGCGCTTGAGGACGCCGAGGAAAAAACCTTACTTGTGTCGGTAGCCCGTGGCGATCGCGCCGCGTTCGACCAACTGTACCGGCGCTATTACCCGCGCCTGCGAGATTTTATTGCTCGCATGATGCCGCAGAAATTAGATGCGGTGGACGAAGTATTGAATGACACCATGTACGTGGTGTGGACGAAAGCGTCCTCGTTTCGTCAAGAATCGCGCTTGTCGACCTGGATTTTTGGTATCGCTTATCGAAAAGCGCTTAAGCATTTTGAACGAGAGAACCGCGCGCGACTTGAGCAGATGCCGGAAGAGTGGGTTGCGCAATTAGACGACGCCAGCGATCACGCGACGGCCGCCCAACTCCAAGACTCATTGGAAAAAGCGATAAACAAATTGCCGACGGCGCAGCGCAGTGTCGTCGAATTAACCTACGAATACGGTTATTCGTATGCCGAGATTGCCGAGATTGTTGGATGTCCGGAGAACACGGTTAAGACACGTATGTTTCATGCTCGGGATAAGCTGCGCAAGATTTTAGAAACTCTCGCTCGATGGGAGAAGTAGGTAAAAATGACTTCGACAAATTTTGATCAACATTCACAAACGCACGAATTCGTGTGGGAGAACCTACCATGGTATGTCAATGGCACGCTTGATGTTGAGCAGCAGCGTATCGTTGAAACGCATTTACGTGATTGTTTGATATGTCGCCGTGAGTTACTGGCGTTGCAGGCCTTAGCCCGCGCAGTGAAGCGACGCGTTAAAGATCCTGAATGCGAAATGGCGCTGGCAAAATTGCATGACCGAATAGACAGCAAAACTAACTCGGGTAACACCATTTGGGCCTCCGCTGCGTCGCTCTTCTTAATGGTTGGCTTGGTTATTGCCGCATCAAACCGAGTCACCGATGGCTTAGGTGATTTTTCAGCTGGGTACCAAACACTTGGAAATGAGCCCGCGGTCGGGTCGTACCCTTCCGCGCGTAGCGCAAGGGTTGTGTTTCGGCCAAACGTGAATTCTAAAGAAATGGTGAGGTTACTGGATGGGGTCGATGCATCAATCGCCAACGGACCATCTAGGCGTGGTGCTTACACCGTCAATTTCTCCGAGACCTTGTCGTCGAAAGACCAACTGGGCGCGATAAGGAGCCTGCGGGATAGCGGTCGCGTGTTGTTTGTGGAACCTACCGCGGCGGCTTTAAACGACAACTTTTACCGTAACTAAACCGACTCAGCGTTTGAATAACAAGCCCGCTCTATCAATGAAATCCGGGTTTGTTAAATGCCAGCTATCCGTTTTTTGTTGCGCGGTCCTCGGATTGTTCGGTGCCGGCAATGCAAGTGCCAGCCAACCTCAATCGCCTGTCCTCTACCTAGAATTTAGCAGCACCGATAACGCCCCGCACCTAATCGAAAATATCCTCGAGGAGTATGGCTTTCGGCACGTTGAAGTTTTCGAGCTTGAATCAATCGAGTCGCTCGTGGCAAAAGTTGAATTGAAATCAATTGCGGCTGCGCGGCTACAAAGCTTACTCTGGGAATTATCGCAAGATGCTCGATTAGCGCATTTTTCGCTCGCTACCGAATTTTCGGTCGCGGCGGCGAAGGGGCTGAAGGCTGACGGACAGTTGGCATCAGATCCGTACGCGCCCTTGCAGGATTCCCACAATGTAACTCGCGTAACCGCGTCGCAACGATTCTCGCTAGGTCGCGGCGTTAAAGTGGCAATCATAGATACTGGTATCGATGCTCGACATGTTGATTTATCGAAACAAATTGCCACGCAACTGAATTTCGTTGGCGCCGATCAAGAATTTCGCGCTGTCGAATTTCACGCGACGGCGGTTGCTGGGGTGATAGCAGCGGACGGTAACAACGGCCATGGGATTATCGGTGTGGCGCCAAAAGCCCGTCTCTATGCGTTGCGCGCGTGTGTTGAACCAAACCCAGGAGAGAGTCGCGGGAAGTGCAGTTCGCTCGCGTTAGCTCGGGCCTTAGATTGGGCGATTATTAATCGAATGGATGTGATTAACATGAGCGTTCGCGGGCGGGACGATGAACTCGTTACGCGCCTAATTCGAAAAGCCTTCAAAGAGGGTATAACCGTTGTTGCAGCAACCGATTTAACCAATGGGCAGCTGGATTTTCCAGCTAAACTGGCGGAGGTGGTGGCCGTGAGCGATCAGGAATCTAACAGCTTGGTTGGTCTGGCGGCACATTCGCAGCGAATATTTATCGCCCCCGGCGAGGAAGTTCTCACAACCTTACCGAATAGTACTTATGATTTCGTCTCTGGTGCCTCTTTTGCGGCTGCTCATGTAAGCGGCATCATTGCCTTATTGTTAGAAGTCGAACCCGCCTTGAAACCGAAGGAAGTTATTAGCTTACTGCGAAGCAGCGTTAGGATAATAAATTGGGGAATCGTGGTGGATAGTTGCCAAGCATTAATCCAGCTAGGACGTACTCGGAGCTGCGACACTTATTGGCGCTAATACCTCGGTGCTAGCGTCACGAGTGTACACCTTGCGCGAGTACTGATATCGTGACGCTGCCCCCGGACGTTGAAAAGACAAAAAACACGTAATGACGTCCTGAATGCTCGACGATAATTCGTCGGGTGATTTGCATCTCTAGCAACACAAATGAAACATGAAGAAATTTTGCGCAGCTGTGGTGGGCGTTGGCTACTTAGGTAATTTCCACGTCCAAAAATATTTGGCCTTAGATAACGTCGATCTCGTGGGCTTGGTGGAAACAGAGCCTGCGCGGCGCCGAGAGATCGCCGAAAAATATGCGGTCCCCGCCTATGATTCTATCGACGGAATAATCGGTCAGGTCGATTTGGTATCCATAGTAGTACCGCCCAAATATCACTACCCGCTAGCCAAAACGTGCCTTGAGGCGGGTATAAATGTATTGCTTGAAAAGCCGGTCACGGAAACGGTTGGTGAGGCGGAAGCGCTGATAAAAATTGCCCAAGCGAAGGATTTGGTTTTTCAGGTGGGTCACTTGGAACGCTTTAACCCTGCGGTAATCGCTTTGAAGGAGCGTGTGAGTAACCCGAAAAAGATCCACGCCGAACGCTTATCTCCTTATCGGGCTAGAGGCACGGAAGTAAACGTTATCTTGGATTTAATGATTCACGACATTGATATCGTGTTAAGCCTAGTCGACTCTTCGATCGAGGACATTTCGGCATCCGGTCAATCCATCGTTACCGGCGACATAGACGTCGCTCACGCGACGTTGCGTTTCGTCAACGGCTGTCAGGCTAAATTATCTGCAAGCCGAGCTAACCAGGATCAGGTCCGTTCGATGACAATTACTGAGGCGCGATCGTTTGTATCGGTGGACTACCTCAATCATGAAATGATCACCGGTAAGGTCGACGAGAACGGCAATGTCGCGGAGCAAACAGAGGATGCATTCGTTACCAAGACAGCAGTGGGGCGCGACATCCTTATGGCGGAAATAAAATCATTCATCAACTCGGTTGAACAAGGGCACCAACCCACTGTGACCGGAGAGGACGGTAAACGGGCATTAGAAGTCGCGATTGATGTGTCGCGTGCAATCTACGCTGAAAGCAATATTCAAGTGCCCAGCGAATGGACCAGCGAATAGCGCTCGTTTCAAACACGCCATGATTGTGTTGCTAGTTGCCGCGCGGATTAGTCATGCGCGCGGTATCTGGGATATCGACGGCGTTAACTAATATGACCTGCCCTTCGATTACCTTGGCTTCGACGCTTATCAATGACTCGTCAACGCAAGGCCCCGACACACAACGACCATCGGCGGGCTGAAATAAGGCGCCATGCATGGCGCATTGCAGATAGTCTCCAGAAGCGTCCATAAAATCATCTGGTCGCCATTCCAAGCGGATGCCCGTGTGGGGACAAGAATTTAGGTAGACACGCACTTCACCTTTGTCGGCGAGCACCAGGAGCGACAGCTCGCGGGTGCCGACAGTGACATCGCGCGAGATAGCAGCGCCATCGCGAAGTTCTTCGATCCGGCAGAGTGCCTGCCCGGGCAATTCCTTATTCATATTTGGCTACGAGCTCTTTTTTCCACCGACCGCGTCAAGTACAATGACCGCTCTAAGATTTAAAGCGAAAGCGAATGTGATTCTGCGCTAAGAAGCGCCGATATAACAACCGTTCTTCTTCATCGTTGTGGATGATCGAACCAGGGAGCAGTGAGTCGCTAGCTCCCGTTTTTTTGCCTAAGCGGTTCAAACCGATGGCCTTCGCGGCGCTTTAATTACCAATTGAGATGATTACCACGTGCATAACAGTGCTTTATTAGCTTTGGCAGACGGAACCGTGTTCGAGGGTATCGCGATCGGCGCGACTGGATCGACCATTGGCGAAGTCGTATTCAATACCTCTATCACCGGCTATCAGGAAATTCTTACCGACCCCTCTTATTCGCAGCAAATTGTCACACTCACTTATCCCCATATTGGCAATACTGGCACGACAATCATCGACGAAGAATCAACAGCGATCCACGCGGCTGGCCTTGTCGTTCGTGACAGTGCGTTAGTCGCGAGTAACTGGCGAAGTAAAAGTCCTCTTAACGAATACTTAGTTGACAACAACATCGTTGCAATTAGCGATATTGATACGCGCAGTTTAACTCGTCGGTTACGTGAATTCGGTGCCCAAAGTGGCGCGATCGTGGCCGGTAACGATCTAAACCACGAAGACGCGGTGGCCCTAGCACAACGATTTGATGGCCTTAGCGGCAAAGACTTGGCTCAAGTAGTATCGACGCCCCATGCCTACGATTGGCAGGAGGGGACTTGGGCTATTTCGAATGACGGTCATCAAGCTGCGCGCAACACAAAGTATCAAATTGTGGCGTACGATTTTGGCGTGAAGCGCAATATTCTTCGTTTACTCGTGGAGCGTGGTTGCGAAGTGCACGTGGTGCCCGCTAAAACTTCTGCTGCAGAAGTCCTGGCGTTAAATCCGGATGGCGTATTTTTATCCAACGGTCCAGGCGACCCAGAACCTTGCGATTACGCGATCACGGCAATTAGGGCTTTGTTGGAAGCGCGTCTGCCGATTTTCGGGATCTGTCTTGGCCATCAGCTATTGGCACTTGCGTCTGGCGCCGCCACGGAAAAAATGAAATTTGGTCACCACGGTGCGAATCATCCCGTTGCAGATATAGCCACTGGAAAGGTCTTGATTACCAGCCAGAACCATGGTTTCGCGGTGTCCGCCGAGACCTTACCTGATAGTGTTTCGCTAACCCACAAATCGCTCTTCGACGGGACGGTACAAGGAATTGAACATCGAGACTATCCCGCGTTTGGTTTCCAAGGTCATCCGGAAGCAAGCCCTGGACCGCATGACGTACAACATCTGTTTGACCGATTTGTTGAAAACATCGAACGCTACCGCAATCGTGCGCCAGAGAACGCCTGACTCATGCCGAAGCGAACAGATATTGAATCGATATTAATCATAGGGGCCGGACCCATTGTCATCGGGCAGGCGTGCGAATTTGATTATTCGGGCACCCAGGCTTGTAAGGCGCTGCGCGATGAAGGTTATCGAATCATTTTGGTGAATTCGAATCCCGCGACAATCATGACGGATCCCGAAACCGCCGATGCAACATACATTGAACCGGTGCGCTGGCAAACGGTGGCGGAGATAATCAAAAAAGAACACCCGGATGCGATCTTGCCGACGATGGGCGGCCAAACGGCGTTGAATTGTGCACTGGATTTGGATCGTGAAGGCGTATTGGAAACTTACGGCGTGGAACTCATTGGTGCATCCGCCGAAGCAATCGATACAGCAGAGGATCGCGAAAAATTTCGGGTGGCAATGGACGAGATTGGGCTAGAGTCCCCGAAAGCCTTCATTGCGCATTCTCTCGACGAAGCGATTGAAGCGCAGAAATCGCTAGGTTTCCCAGTCATCGTCCGTCCATCGTTCACGCTTGGTGGTACCGGTGGCGGGATCGCTTATAACCGCGAAGAATTTAACGAGATTTGTCAGCGTGGTTTGGATGCCTCACCCACAACCGAAATCTTACTCGACAAGTCGTTGCTCGGTTGGAAAGAATACGAGATGGAGGTGGTGCGCGACAAAAATGATAACTGCATCATTATCTGCTCCATCGAAAATTTGGATCCTATGGGTGTGCATACCGGTGATTCAATCACGGTCGCCCCTGCGCAAACGCTAACCGATAAGGAATATCAAATAATGCGTAATGCCTCGATCGCGGTGTTACGTAAAATCGGCGTTGAAACCGGCGGTTCGAACGTGCAATTCGCGGTCAATCCTGCGGATGGTCAGCTAGTTGTGATTGAAATGAATCCACGCGTGTCCCGTTCGTCGGCCTTAGCCTCGAAAGCGACCGGCTTCCCCATCGCGAAAGTTGCGGCGAAGTTAGCCGTTGGGTTCACGCTCGATGAGCTCGATAATGAAATCACCAGCGGCGCGACCCCGGCTTCATTCGAACCAACTATAGATTACGTCGTTACGAAAATCCCACGTTTCACTTTTGAGAAATTTCCCCAGGCTGAAGACAGGCTAACGACCCAGATGAAATCTGTCGGGGAGGTCATGGCGATTGGCCGTACCTTTCAAGAGTCGTTTCAAAAAGCATTACGCGGATTAGAAATTGGCGCCTGCGGTCTTGATGAGAAAGTAGATCCGGACAACGAGAACGTACCAGATTTGTTGCGCCGAGAAATCTCAATCGCAGGTTCCGATCGTATTTGGTATGTCGCCGATGCGTTTCGTGCTGGGCTGGGATTTGAGGAAATTCATCGGCTAAGTTGTATTGATCCATGGTTTCTAAGGCAGATAGAAGAATTACTTACGCTTGAAGATTCACTTAAACAATCTTCCGTTGATCGTTTGGAGGCTGCCGAGCTGCGTGACTTTAAGCGCCGCGGCTTTTCCGACGCGCGTTTAGCACAACTCTTGCAGACCGAAGAATCAGTTGTTCGGCAACGGCGTCATAGCCTTGGCATTCGACCAGTCTATAAACGGGTGGATTCATGCGCCGCCGAATTTGATGCGACAACCGCCTATATGTATTCCACCTATGAACAAGAATGCGAATCGCGTCCGAGCGATCGCAAAAAAATCATGGTGCTTGGCGGCGGACCGAATAGGATCGGTCAAGGGATTGAATTCGACTATTGCTGTGTCCATGCATCAATGGCAATGCGTGAAGCGGGCTATGAATCGATTATGGTTAACTGTAACCCGGAAACGGTTTCCACTGATTACGACACGTCCGATCGCCTGTATTTTGAACCGCTAACGCTCGAAGATGTTTTAGAAGTCGTGGCTGTCGAACAACCTGCTGGCGTGATCGTGCAATTTGGTGGGCAGACACCATTAAAGCTGGCGAGGGTGCTCGAGGCCGAAGGTGTCCCGATCATCGGCACGACGCCAGACTCAATTGATTTAGCAGAAGACCGCGAGCGTTTTCAGCAATTCTTGCAATCAATCGAACTTAAGCAACCGGCAAACACCACAGTTCGTTCAGAGCAAGAAGCGCTGCATGCCGCCCAGCAAATCGGCTATCCCTTAGTTGTGCGCCCATCCTATGTGCTTGGTGGTCGCGCTATGGAAATCGTTTATTCCGACGCTGATTTAGAAAAGTATATGCGGGATGCAGTTGCCGTATCGAACGAATCGCCAGTGCTTTTGGATAGATTTTTGGATAAGGCAATAGAGATAGATGTCGATGCCGTGTCGGACGGCGACTCTGTGGTTGTCGGCGGCATCATGGAACACATAGAGCAGGCCGGCATACACTCTGGCGATTCCGCCTGCGCATTGCCGCCGCACACCCTTTCAAACTCGTTGCAGGATGAGATGCGTCGTCAAGTGATTGCAATGGCGAAGGGCTTGGGCGTCGTGGGTTTAATGAACACCCAGTTCGCGGTGCAGGCCAATGAGGTTTATGTGATTGAAGTGAACCCAAGAGCCTCCCGTACCGTGCCGTTCGTGTCAAAGGTGATCGGTAAGCCGCTCGCGAAGATCGCGGCACGTTGTATGGTCGGTGAGAAGTTGGCGGACTTGGGGCTAACGGCTGAACGCATTCCGGCATATTTTTCAGTCAAAGAAGCGGTCTTTCCTTTTGTTAAGTTTCCAGGTGTCGATCCCATCCTCGGTCCAGAGATGAAATCCACTGGTGAAGTAATGGGCGTTGGCTCATCTTTTGGCGAGGCGTTTGGTAAGTCCCAAGTCGCCGCGTCAATGAAACTACCCGCTTCCGGAACAGCCTTTATCAGTGTCCGAGAGCAGGATAAACCCAAAGCGATAGAACTTGCCGTTGAACTGCGTAAAAGCGGCTTTAATATTCTCGCGACACGCGGCACTCAACAGGCCTTAGCGCAGGCCGGGGTTGAATCGGGCGTCGTAAACAAAGTACTTGAAGGTCAACCACACATCGTCGATGTCATTAAGAATGATGAAATAGATTTGGTGGTGAATACCACTGAAGGCGAACAAGCGATTGCCGATTCGTATACGCTGCGTCGGGCGGCACTCCAGCATGACGTGCCTTATACCACAACGGTGGCTGGAGCAATGGCGACATTGGAAGCATTAAAATTTACGGACGCCGAAGTCGTCAGGAGCGTGCAAGAGTTACACGAGGAATTCGAATAATGAACAAAGCGCCAATGACAATCAATGGAGCTGAACGCTTGCGCGAAGAGCTTAGTCGTTTGAAAAATGTCGAGCGACCAAAAATTTCGCAAGCGATTGCGGAAGCGCTAGCAAATTTCGCAGCTGGGCATGGGCATGCTATTGGATTGGAGTAGACAAGCTCATGTGAGAGATGGTAGGCTATGCCGCTGCTGAATGCTAAGAAATAGTCGAAAAATTTATGGGT
>JBCCFA010000121.1:0-10217 GCA_039029975.1 Pseudomonadota bacterium | reverse complement strand
GCTTGGGTTATCGGCGCAATCGGAATCTTGCTCTGCATAGCCTACGTCTTATACGCGATACTCAAACAAGTATTCGTTGGAACCGTTCCGTCCGGATTTACCGCAACGATTGGCATAGTCACTTTTTTAAGCAGCCTGCAAATATTTTTTATTGGAATTGTCGGCGAATATGTCGGGCGAATCCATGCCGAGGTTAAGGCGCGGCCAACGTTTATCGTCGATTGGGACTTATCAAAAATTAACCACTGATGGATCAAGATTACCTTCGGAACTATAAAAGGCTCTGTAAGGAGCATTGGTGGTGGCGTAGTCGGTTAATTTCGATTCTTAAAATCCTTGAAAATCTAACGGCGAAAACCCCGGGAGTGGAAAGACAGATATTGGATGTTGGTTGTGCGGATGGCGTCTATTTCGAAGAATTTGGCCACTATGGCGACGTTAAAGGACTGGAACCAGACCCACTCCTGTTCAGTGCCAGTAACGCAAAAGTGATTAATGCTTCTTTGATGGAATTCGACGGCGACGATCAATTCGACATCATATTGATGCTGGATGTTTTGGAGCACATTGAGCAAGATGAACAAGCACTTGCCCGAATACATGCGTTATTGAAAAAAGACGGCCATCTAATCCTCACGGTGCCCGCGTTCAATCTACTCTATACACGGCATGACGAAATCAATCGGCATTATCGTCGCTATTCGCGCGCAAGTTTGAAGGCGCTTTTTTCAGACAATAATTGGTCAGTCGAACGACAAGAGTTTCTGTTTGTTGCCCTCGCAATAATGAAATTAGTCGTTCGCTTACGCGAGCGTTTGAGTAGACCTAAAACCACCTCTGTCGGCGTGCCGCCGCGATTCCTAAACCGTATTGCGCTAGCTTGGCACGGCGCGGAGAGAATGCTATTCGGTGTGGTTTCGGCACCGTTCGGCAGTTCACTGTTAGTGGTGGCTCGTAAAAAATAGCGTTTCGGCTTGGTGAGAACCGACGCCGTGTATAGTTCATTTCTGGCCGCAATTTAAAACTGTGACAATAATGCGACCCAATGTGAAAATTTTTGAGGTCAGAACAAGATACGCTTTTTTCGAATCCTAGTTTCTAAAAGATCTTCAGCGAATGATGCTCTTGGCGGCGTATATGGATTAGAAAAAAATAAAAGCCCGCACCACCACGTTGCGGCGACACGGCGCGTCTTCGGGTGCGGTTGGATCAACGGCAGCAGAGTGAAATGACCAACGAGATACTGAACCATCGGTCACGGAATCATAGCATTTAAGCATCGACACCTCGGTCGGCGATTGTTGAGGGAGCCAGTACCAATCGTGATCAGGGCGATACGTAAAGCGGGTCGTCTCGCCAACGCGGTCGTCATAAATTCGGTAAGCCGTAATGTAGGGCTGGTCGGCAAATGATGGCCAAGCGCATAAAACAAACGGATTCTGTCGCACCGTTTCCATTGGTTTCGCGAGGTTGATTGACATAAACCGCTGCGACATTTTCGCGTCAGCTTCAGCTTCTGTGTAATTTTGTTGGCGACCAAAGTTGCGCAAATTCTTCGTCAGTAACTCACGACAACGGACCCGGCCGCTGTTGTCATTCAAATCGTTGTGCACGAGATTTGCGTAAAATTTGTTTACGCCCGGATCTTTATTGTCTTGGTCTTCTTTGACTGGCCCTTGGTAGTCTTTGTCGAATACGTCGTGGTTGTAAACAAGCGCGTCTGTTGCGTCTGGAAAAAAATCTAGCAACAGTTTTTCTATTTCCGGATAAAACACACGTTCTACTTCAGCAGCGTTGTAGAAGTCTTCGCACTTTGATTCGCAATGCGCGATGGAAATGCCGAGCTTGTCCATAGATTCCGGCGTGTAAGGTGAAAGCCCAGGGTAATATTCTTCAATTTGACGAGCGTCTCTCAACACTTGTGGAAAATATAAGCGCCGATTTTCAATATCTTTGTCTTCTTGGCGTAATGCCGCCGCATCATGCTTCCGTGTGGTGTCTCGCCATAACGCATTCGAGCTAACCACCGTGTACACCGGCCTTTCGTCGATGGTGTAGCGTAGTGGTAAAGCGACTCCGCCCTCCGGCACATCAAAGTCGTTCGCGCGAATATGGTCCATGCATTCGCTATATCGTCGAAACCCTAATCCCCATTTGGTCTCGATTGCTCCTGGTGGTGCACTTTCGAGTTTATCTAGGAGTTCTTGACCGTCGCCTTCTGAAATTTGCCGAAGCGCGTCCTCTATTGCTGCAGCGGTTCCGGCGTCACCGTTACGGTCAAGCGACATATAAGAGAGCCCGTCATGTGCAGCAATCGGTGGCGCTTGCCCAGTGGTAAGTTCTAGGGAGGGCACAAAAGCTTGCACAGGTTTAGAACCTTGATGGTCAATTTGTTCCGCGATCGATTTCGATACACTCATTGCCGTTCACCTTTCCAACGCAGTCCATTTATTCTTGCATATGCGGTTTGTGCTGCCTAGCGTTTAACCGGCCACCGGACAGGGTGTCCTATTTAAGGGCTTTATTTGCACTTCTTTAATAGTTACTTCCGATAGTGCTGTGGTGCAATAGAAGGCAATGTAGTGATTAGAATTAGCTCGCTTGTCGATTAACGCCCGACATGCCAGCAGTCGAACCAAAAAATAACGACAAATTAACTGCTTTATTGTGCGGGCGGAAGATTTTGGTTTCCATGCGAGGGCTAATTTTATGATCAGACAATGGACAGCAAAAAACTAATTCGATTGCTGATGACGCCGCCTTCAACTATTGGTCGTTACGTGCAATATTAGTCGCTGGAATGGATACGCAATCAATTTATCTTAATCACGCCGGCACGAGTTGGCCAAAACCAAACGTCGTGATAGATGCCGTTCGGGATGCAATGCGCGTGTCACCGTACGATTGGGGCGAACATTTCGAACAGGCTCACCAAGCCATTGCCGCGTTCTTCGGTATTCGCAATTTCAATCAACTCCTGCTAACCCCAGGGTGCACCTCATCACTTGCCATCGCCGTGGCCGATATTGATTGCGGCGGGCGCAATCGGGTGTTGACCAGTGCATGGGAACATCATGCAATGCATCGCCCTTTACTTAAACTCGCCGAACATGGCGTCACTATTGACTACGTGCCGCCGAGTGAAGACAGTGCGCTCGATCTTAATAAACTTGAACAGCAATTATCGAAGGGCGACGTGGGCTTGGTAGCCATGACGGCATCGGCGAATGTTACTGGTGACTTGTTGCCCGTTGAAAGTGTCGTTGAACTTGCCCATCGTTATGACGCTCAAGTGTTGCTAGACGCAGCGCAAGTCGTTGGTTGGCTCGAACTAGATTTTTGTTCACTTGGCGCAGATCTGATTGCGTTCGGTGGACATAAAGGGTTACAGGCACCGTGGGGTATTGGCGGTCTATATATTGCTGAACAAGCGCGGATGAAATGTGTTAGCGCGCAATGTGAACTAGCGACTGCCGATCGACCTTTGCGGCCCGGATACTGCGACGCTGGCTCGGTGGATCAAGTCGCCCTCGCCGGATTGCACGCGGCTGTTAGGTGGCTCCGCCAATCCGATCGGCCCGCAAACCTCACAACTGCGCGCCATCAAATTAGCCGAATAGCGTCGAGCCTAATTAGCGCTGGCGCACGTTGCTCTAGTAAGCAATCATCGTCGCAAAGAATGCCGACGGTCGCATTTTCGTTTCAAGACAAATCAAGCTCGGAAATTGCCGCGGCCCTTAAGAAGTGGGGCGTGATTGTTGGTAGCGGTCTACAATGTGCGCCGCTTGCTCACCAAACATTGGGCACGGATGCAATCGGCCTAACGCGCATTTCAGTTGGTATTGAACAGAGCGAAAACGACATTCAAGCAGCCATCAGCGTGCTCGAAGAACTGTTGACCCATTAAACGTGATTACGAGAATTATCGAATATCAAATTCCGGGTAGCCCTGCGCCGTGATTTCGTCGCAGCGCTGCTTATACACCTGCGCGCCGCCAGCATAGGCGACGGGTCTCGTTCGGCCGTCCGCCGTTTTCGTCATATGCCAAGAGCGAGTCTTGTGCGCCAGCATAACGCTGCCGACTTCATCGTGATGAGCAACCCAAGCATCTTGCGCTTTCTGGGTTGGCTCAATCGATTGATTCGCTTGCTCGCGTACGTGATTAATGCAGTCCGTAATCCACTCCACCTGTTGTTGAGAGCACGTCGGCACGTTGCAATACGCAGCACCTGGAGACATTGGTGCCATTACTGTAAACATATTCGGATAACCATGCACTTGAAGACCCATGAACGTTTCAGTTTCCTGAGCCCAGCGTTCCTTGAGTGAGGTGCCGTTGCGGCCCCGAATATCGATCCGCGTAAGCGCGCCAGTACCCACTTCGAATCCTGTCGCGAAAATCAACACATCGAATTCAAACTCGGCGCCGTCGGTTTTGATACCGGATTTAGTAATTGATTTGATTGGGGTTTCATTAACATCAACAAGCGTCACGTTGTCGCGGTTAAACGCTTCATAATAGTTGGTTTCTAGCGGCACGCGGCGCGTGCCAAAGCCATGATCTCGGGGTAATAATTTCTCGGCAATTGCCGGGTCGTTAATTCTGGCTTTAATTTTTTCTCGGGCGAACTCTGAAAAGTACTCGTTTACTTCTTCATCGGTAAACACTTCCGAGAACGAACCCGCCCAGTAAGCGAGTGTTCCATCTTCCCATAAGCGCTCCATAATCGCGTCTCGCTCATCGGCCGGCACAGCGGCAAACGCGCGAGGATCGGTGCCGTAATCGTGCCCAGAAAAGGTTTCGGCAACCTTCGCTTTTATTGACGGCATTTGTTCTCGATATTTTTTCCGAGTTTCGTCATCAAGTTGAAAATTCCGCATCGGAATCGTGTAATTTGGTGTGCGTTGAAATACCGTGAGGTGCTCGACTTTACTCGCGATGGTTTGTATCACTTGGATACCGGTTGCCGCGGTACCAATGACGCCTACTCGTTTACCGCTAAAATCAACTTCCTCCCTAGGCCATCGCGAGGTGTGAAAGGACTCGCCTTCAAAATCCTCAATGCCCGGTATATTTGGATAAACAGGTTCAGTTAGTCCTCCGGTGCCCATCACGAGAAATTGCGTCTCTAGCTGGGTGCCATCTTCAATGCTTACCAGCCAACGTTGGGTTTGTTCATCGAAGCTGGCTGCTGTGACACGCGCAGAAAATTGAAAGGATTTGCGTAAATCGAATTTATCGGCAACGAAATTTAAGTAGCGTTCGGTTTCCGCTTGCGACGGGAAACGCTCGTTCCAGTCCCACTCATCGATTAATTCATCGGAAAACCAATATTGATAGACGGTACAAGTGGAATCGGTACGTGCACCAGGGTATCGATTCCAGTACCAAGTGCCGCCAATACCCGTGCCGGCTTCAAACCCTTGTACGCTTAAACCCATTTCGCGAAGTCGGTATGCGGCATACAAACCGGTGAATCCGGCGCCAATAACGACGGCATCTACGTTTTGGATAGCGTTTTGTTTACTACTCATGGAAGGACCTCTGTTTTGTATTGCTAAGCGGCAAGGCTTATTTGAGCACGTTCGGGAAAATATTTGCGGTAATGACCCGCTATTTTAGCCGCAATGATTGTCGCAAAAAACAATCATAGCTAGGGTCGGTGCTAGATACCAAGCAAAAGTTGAGTGAATTTCTAGCTTGTCCGTTATTATCAGGCTAAGAATCTCAAATAGGCGTAAATAGTGGAAAATGGTAAAGCAAAGGGCATCATGCAGCTGGCCGAGCAGGCTTTGGCGGAAGTTACCAGTATTTCAGTTAATCAAGCACTTAGCGCGATGGAAAGCGGCGAGTTGGTATTCGTTGATGTTCGCGACATCCGCGAAATCGAGAAAAGCGACACTATTGAAGGATCGCATCACGTGCCGCGCGGCATGATTGAGTTTTGGTTCGATCCGGAAAGCCCCTATTACCGAGAAGTCTATGGAGATAAAAAGAAAACCTACGTGCTGTTCTGTAACGGCAATCCGCGGTCAGCGCTATCGGCCAAGGCATTGCAAGACGTAGGCATAGAAAACGTTGCGCAACTCGCTGGCGGTATGCCAGCGTGGCGCGAAGCGGGCGGCCCGACGGTAGAAAAAAAGCGAAAGTAACGCGCTCTCGTTTTTATTATCAGATTACTTAAAAAGCCAAACGTGGCGTAAAAGAACATTGGGAATAAATTTATGGAATACGGTTATTTCGGATACAACGTTGGCGCACTCGATAATCCCGATTCCGTCGACAGGGTCGTGTTAACTTGTGAACAACTTGGATATGAATCGATTTGGACCGGTGAGCATATTGTGCTGGTCGATCCACTGGAGCCGCCGTCGCTTTTGCCGCCGGAGACGCCGTTCCTAGATACGATCGCAAGTTTGATGTTCGCGGCCGCCAAAACCGAACGAATAAAAATTGGCTCTGGAATTATCCTCCTACCACAACGCAATCCCGTCGTTTTGGCGAAAGAACTTGCCACAGTAGATGTGTTATCCAAAGGCAGATTGCTCTTGGGTATTGGCGTTGGCTACATTCCCGGAGAATTCGAAGCCCTCGGCATTCCATACGAAGAGCGCGGCGCGCGCATGAACGAGCATATTGAAGTGTTGAGAACATTATGGACCGAGGAACAGCCGGCTTTCGATGGTAAATTCACGCGACTATCTGGTATTCAATCGCACCCGCTGCCTGCGCAAAAGCCGCATCCACCAATTATTGTTGGGGGGAGTTCCGGACCTGCATTCAAGCGTGCCGTGAAGCAGTGTAATGGCTGGTACGGTTTTAATGAAGATGTAGACGCAGCGGTTGCAAGTATGGAAACGCTTAAGGAAACCGCGAAACGCGTTGAACGTTCGGAATCTCTTGGGCGCCTTGAAATTACCATTACACCACCGGGACCAATCGACCCAGACACCGCGAAGCGTTACGAAGACGCTGGCGTAGATCGATTGGTTTTAATGCGTGACTTTGCAGACTTTAGCAAAAAGGCTAGCAAGGACATGGACGATCAGATTGTGCGATTCCTAGAAAATCAGGCGAAAGAATTGAACATTAGTTGACCGCCGCATTTAGCGACTAACTTAGATCCTTCCTAACTACGAACGTGAAAGCTTAAAAACGCGATGAGTGTCGCCAGCTTCTTCGGGTGACGGAAAGCCGCCAACAATATCGGG
Organism: Pseudomonadota bacterium; assembly: GCA_039029975.1. GTDB lineage: Bacteria > Pseudomonadota > Gammaproteobacteria > JBCCFA01. The sequence goes on along the minus strand of JBCCFA010000121.1, from coordinate 3,004 downwards.
GTAATCCGGCCGATACTTGTCCATCCAGGCGTTCACAATAGGGATTCTATTTTCCGTCACGGTCGTCGCCGTAAGCGCGTAGGTGTTGTCGCCCAGGCGCATTCGTACCGGTCCGCCGTCACCAAGCATTTGTACCCAGCCGCTTTCTGCGTTGCCCATTACGTAGAGATCTGACTCGTAGTCGATTACCCAAATAATCACGACCCGCGGGATAGTTCCAGGCACAGCTAATCGGATTTCATGTACGTCGCTGGTATTGGGCCAAGTAGCGGGCGCGGTCGCTTCAGTACCGCGAATAAAAAATCCCGGTAATGGACCTATGGGCGCTAGAAACGCCGCAGCGATCAATATGACCAGCAATAAAGGAATCCCAAACTTAAAGAATTTTTTCATGCGATATTCACTCTGTGGAAACATCAGATAATTGCAGATCATTATAACGGACGCGTTTGCGCGGGCCGCGCCCAAGCGCTAGTTCAGGGACTAAAAGATCAAAATCTCTAGCGGGCGCTTCGGGGTCAGAAAAATAGCCGAGACCATACGTCCCCTGCGTATAGCCCAACAGCTCTTGCAATTCTTCGTCTAGGTTCTTTGCAATATGTGGCGGGCAAGATAAGTACTGATTTTCCTGTTGTCGAAGCCACGCTAGACAATAAGTGAGATTAAGTCCCAGGCGAGGTTTATCCGAGCGGTTCGCACCGCCGCCGTGTAACACCGTGCCGGTGTAGAGCAATACTGAGCCTTGCGGCATTGAGGCTTGTAAAATTTCCTCCGCATTGGGTTCACGATCCCATGACCATTGCTGAGATCCGGGCACAAAGTTTGTAGCGCCATTTTCTTCTGTGAACTCTGTAATTGCCCATAACGTGTTGAACTGTGGCTCTACTTGTCGTGGGATGTTAGTTCCCCAAGCTTCCCGGTCGCGATGGAGTACTTGAGCCTCTTCACCGGGATGAATATTGGTTGCTTGCGTAAGGTGGACAGTTATTTTGTCCGTGTGAGGGCCCAAGAATTTATGGGCCAAAGCAAGAATTCGCGAATCCGAGACGATTTCGCGGCAACTTGGTGTGCGCGCAACGAGCGCGCCAGTGCGTTGGGTTTTACGCCCGGTAAAATGATCGCGACCGTAAGGCGTTGCGGATAAATAGGGCTCAAGCTCTGTTTTAAACGCGGATAACAAGGTCGGCGACAACGCATCGGTAATAACCGCGCCGCCATCTTGCTGCAGCGCTTCAAAGACCTTTATCAATGAATCATCTGGGTCAAAATATTTCAGCGTCACTCACTATCCTTTCGCCCACTTTGATAGACGATGCAACTAGTCGATCTGATTATACCTTTAAAGTTGCCTAGGCTTATGCGGCGACGCGCAATTACGTCAGATGGGTTGCTACCTTGGTGATCGATACACAAGCATTGAAGGAAAGCTAAAGCATGCCATTTGAGCTAGGAAGCATCGGCTGCTAGCGCTGGCTCAAACTTAGATAAGTGAGCACCGCAAATCTCGGCATCCTTGAAAATTTTATGCCAGATAGATTCGGGCCGGGCAAACCGGGCCGAAAAATCATCACACAAGGCCCTGTTATGTGGCATAGCATGCAGCAACCTGCGTGTATGTTCCGCAGGATCGAGTAATTCATTATTAAAACCGACAACGCCTTCTACACGATAATGAATCGCGGCGTCGTAAGTCTCGCAAAAATCGCGGTCAATATTACCGTTGTTTGCGATGACTTGATCGCCCAAGACACAGGCGCCATAAGACGCCAAATTGGCGCCTTGTCCGGTGAGCGGATCCATTGTGCACTTCAAATCGCCAATGGCCATCGCGAATTTGCCATCGCTGATTTCAGCCCAGTATTTGCGCGTAACTGGTTGAAAATTTCCTTGCAATAAAGAATCCTCACCAATTAACGCTAGTGCGGATTTGTCGGTTCGCGACGCGACATTTGGAAAATGATTTTCCAACGTGCGAAATATCTCATGGTGAAACGCGGCGGGATCGTCCGAATAATTTAGATTCATCAAGTGCGCTAGATCACCTTCTGGTGGTCCTTCAATCAACACCGCCGCGCGTGGACTTACGCGCGTCTCAATGGGCAGTTCAATCAATTCGCCGTGACCTACTGATACATTAACCGTGACAGCAAAGGGCAGAGGAGCAGTTACACCTTCATACAATCCCGCGCAAATATTCCGCGGTGGCGTGTCATGCTTGGTTAATTCGTTGATTGTTGGAAAGAAATCAGCAAATCCGTCGTGTTTCTTGCCCGTACCAATTGCTAGTGTGTCGTGCTGGTCGTATAACTCGTGAAAATTTGCCGCTGTTGGCAACCTGTATTTGATTTCGCCGTCCCGAGCAATGTATTTGCGCATCAGCCGCAGCAGGTACATGCGATAGTCAACACAACGCTCGTCACCCGACAAAAAACCTTCGGAATGTTCTAATTTCCCGTTCGGGAGCAAGATTTTGTAGTTGCGATGGTTAACAACGCGGCAGTTGGATGAATCCCAGAACTCGATGCCCATTTCCCTTCTCGGAGTAACGTGTCGTTCATATGGGCAACGGAATTAGCCATCTTGCCATTTTCCATTTTTTCAGGGGTTTGTTTTGAATAGATCACTCTCGGTATGTCGGCGTTTGCAAGCGGAATACTCAAATGCAATGCAGAGACACCAGCGCCGATAATCCCAATATTATTCAAGTGCTTCACCTGAGATTTTCCGCTAACGATTAGTCTGGTGCCTAGGCGGATATAATTAAAATGAATTATCAGAATAGCTATTATGCATAAAATGCATACGGATAAATTTGACCTTAATACATTGAAAGCGCTCGACGTGCTGCTGAGAAAAAACATGTCTCTCGGTCCGCGCATCTGTTAAACCTGAGCCAACCCGCGCTTAGGCGAACGCTTGCCAAGCTCCGCGAACAATTTAAGTATGAATTATTAGTTCGTGATGGCGTGGGATATCCCCTTACGGCAAGGGCAAGCGCACTGGT
>JBCCFA010000120.1:0-10265 GCA_039029975.1 Pseudomonadota bacterium | reverse complement strand
GTCAGATTGCGCCTTCGCACGCCAGCCTCAGTGCCTTGCGATCCGGGCAGCGCGAACTGAAGGAGCAAGTCACCGCGCAAGAAACGGCGCTCGCCCTAGAGCGGGAACGTTTACGCTTGGAAGAAGAAACGCGCCGTCGTGAAGCCGATCGCTTGCGCCAGGAAGCGGAGCTAGCGCGTCAACAAGCGGCTGAAGAAGAACGCCGCCGACGGCAAGAAGCGGAAGCAAAACGCTTGTTCGAAGAGGAAGAGCGGAAAGCCAAAGCGGCAAAGGCGGAACTACAACTTGAGATCGATAATCAATCGACAGTGGTGGTGCAGTTCGATGGCTTTGATGATCAATTAGAACTTTACGGTTTGCGCAAGCGTGATGTGCGCGCCGACGTGGAAGCAGAGCTTAGCAAAGCAGGTTACATCATTCGCCTACATCACGAAGCAATGCGCATTCCCGGTTCTCAGCTCGTAATCGTGCGCTTTCGCGCCAATTTGAATTCGGCGTCTGGTGTATTTTCCTACGCGTCGTCAATCGCGTTATACGACGACGTCTCTTACTGGCCATTAGATCGGCACCGTACGAAGTTAAGAGCGCTATGGGAAAGAGGAAATTCCGGCGTCGCCATTCAAACCGAGTTAGCGAAAGTGCGGCGCGAGTATCAATTAATTGCACAGCGACTTGTGCATGAGGTAGGGCAGGCGCCGCGGCGCAAAGCCGGTGGCTAGGGTTCGGTAAAGTTTAGTGACTGCCGTCAAACTTAACGAGCAGCGCTGCCGGTCCTGTTTCAATGCGATGAACAAGTTCCGCCTGGCGGTTAATCCCAGTCTTATGGAAGACGTGCTTTAAGTGCGTTCGCGCAGTGTTGACCGAAATCTCTAAGGTTTGCGCAGCAGAATCCAAGGTAGTCCCACCCACTAAAAGTTGCACAAGCTTCGCTTCGGTTTTTGTTAATCCATACAGACGCATCAAAATTTCGTGCGAAACGACGCGTTCTAAGCTCGCATCAAATAGGTACAGCACAATAATGATTTCGCCTTCATCGCTGATTGACGGCGTGGCGATAATTTCGATTTGATCGGTCTGCAAGGGATTTTTAATGAACATGGCGTCGCTGCTACCGGTGACGCCAACCCGAGCTTTTTCTACGCCAGTTGCCACCAGCGTCAGCAAGTTCTCTTGCACCACTTTTTCGCGTGCGGACAGGCGATTGTTCGTGTGCTCAAGACCGTTGTTGTGGTTGATAATCTCCTGTGCCTGATTATTTAAGTGCAACACATTCAGATCTTCGTCAACGAGCAACATACCCACGGGCAGCGCATCAATAGCGGTGTGCAAGGCTTTGGCATGCCCGCTTTGAGCAGACTTAACTAGAGACGTTGAGAATTTCAGGACCGCACCAAAGTTTTCACCCTGGGCGTCGCGGAGCGGCGTTAGCATGTCGGCGGTTTGTTGGCCGCTTGATTGCGTTTCGCTGAATAGCGTTTCTTCGAACCCATTCTCTATCACGTTGGTGATGATTGGCGCTGCTTGTTCAGCGTTTAGGTCATAGGCTTCGGCGAGTACTTGCGCGAGCGGACGCCCAATCAACTGATTACTTTTGCGGCGCAAGCGCTTCTCTGCGCCAGGGCTCACGTAGTTCACCGCACCATCAACATCTGTAGTAAGCGTTGCGTCTTTGTTTGTTGTTTGGTCGTCTAGCAGTGGGCTGCTTTTCTCGAAACGCCGATGCAAGGCCAAATCAATGGTTGTGAGTAAATCTTTTGTCGTGAAGGGTTTATTGATAAAGCCAGCGGGACTGGTATGACGCGCGCGTTCCAACAATTCCCGATCGACGTAGGCAGACACGAATATCACCGGAATATCGACTTGCGTGCGAATCTCACGCGCCGCTTGAATACCATCCATGCCGTCGCCGAGTTTAATATCCATTAAGATTAAATCGGGATGCAGGAGGGTGGCTTTTTCAATTGCTTCGAAGCCGTCACGGGCGACAGCGGCCACATCGTATCCCAAACCGCGGAGTCGCATTTGCAGAGCACCCGCAACGGCACGTTGGTCTTCTACTACGAGAATTTGTTCACCTGCCATATTGGGAGCCCGCCCGACTCGCACGCCGCAAGAATTTATACTTATTATTTAACTCATGCTACCAAGTAATTGATTGCGTTGGAATAGCGCGCAACGGTAGAACGCTAATTTGACAACCGGCAAATAGATTGGCGGTCGCGTTAATTATCGTTCGTCGCGGAATTGGCGCTGGAACATCTCACGACGCTCCTGTGCATCAACCGTTAGCGTTGCGATTGGTCGCGCTTCCAATCGCCCAATCCCAATTTCGTCGCCGGTTTCTTCGCAAAACCCGTACGTACCGTCTTCGATTCGTTTCAGGGCTTCATCAATTTTTCTGAGAAGTTTGCGGTAGCGATCGCGTGTTCTGAGTTCCAAAATGTTATCGCTTTCACGACTCGCACGCTCGGCCTCGTCACCTACATCGCGGGCTTCGCTGCGTAAATTTTCCAGTGTTTCCTGCGATTCTACGATGAGTTCGTCCTGCCAATTTCGAAGCTTTCGTTGAAAATACAATAGGTGCTCGGGGCACATGTATTCTTCTTTTGGATTAGGCTTGTAATCGTCGCTGATACTAATCTCATCTAGCGCGACCATTTTCTTTACAACTTTAGGTTTTTTCGAACTTGGGGTCGGCTGCTTCGCGACCTCCATTATTTTTGCGCGTTGAGATACACGCTCTTCCGTTGTCGCGGAAGCTTTTTCTTTTTCAGGCTTGGCCGCCGCTTTTTTCGACGCTTTCTTTTTTGTTGCTACTTTCTTCGCAGCCGCTTTTTTTTCGACGGTTTTTTTCTTTGCTGCAACTTTCTTTTTGGCAACGGTTTTCTTAGCGACTTTTTTCTTGGCGCTTGCTTTCTTTTTGGCGGCAGCTTTTTTCTTTTTCGGCGCAGCTTTCTTCTTGGCAACTTTTTTCTTAGTCGTTGCCTTCTTGCTCACCGCTTTCTTCTTAGCCGCAGCTTTTTTTGTTGTAGACTTTTTCGCGACAGTTTTTTTCTTAGCCGCTGGTTTCTTTTTTGTTGCTTTCTTTTTCGCTTTCGCCACTTTAACTACTCCAGGTTTCCGCTCCCGTTGTTGTGCTGCGACCCCGCTTGGGGCGAGGGCTGCCGCGAGCAAACGCGCACATTAATCATTTTCCCCGATTAACGCAATGATTTTGCGGTGTTTTGGTCGATTTAGCGGGCGTGTAATGTGACTGCCGCCTGGGCTGCCTGGTGGAATTTCTCAAGCGGATTGGCGGTGCAGTATTGGAGTAGCCAATGCAACAAACCAGCATGGTCCAGCCGTACTTCTCGGCCGCCGGGATTGGCCCAATTAAAGCCACTCGCGAATCCTTGCGCCCAAGATACGTAGCTGTCAACGGCAGCAGTTGATTCTAGTTCCGCGGATTGTAGAAATGCGCGGCAGGTCTTGCTGCCAGCTCCCGAGATAGTTTGCGCATTAGCAATGCCCGGCTGTCCAAGGCAAAGCAAGACGATAGCGATAGTTAGGAAGACCGTTTTAAGCATGGTTTTTGTGTGGTTAATAAGTGCTGTGTTCTAGCTCGAGTAAGACTTCGCCGTAGTTTAAAGCATCGGCTGTGGTTGTTTCTCGACGACGGGATTTTACAAGACCTACCCCCGCTGCGTACCAGTTGACTATCTCAATACTTACGATAGTCCGGCCAATGTAGTTGCCGACGTCGACGTTAGCTTCTCCTTTGCCGACGATTTTTACGCAATCTTTAAACTGTCCAGCGGGCACCGCGACTTCAGCTTCGACGCTGGCAACTTCAAAACTAACAGACACTGGTTCAACGATTCGAAACAAAGTTTCCCAGGGTGGGCCGGTATTTTCCAAAACCCGGGAGAACATGTTTTGCTGCCAGCGCGTGCCTGGCTTGATGTCTGCCGGGAGAATTGTGTAGGGCTCGTCATGTGCAACGAAATATCGCGTGGTCCGGGGCTTTACGGCCACGCGTTGTAGCGCGCCGTTGAGTCGTTGATAAAGATATTGTTCACCTGCTGCATTGACTAACGGAATACCGCGCGAATCCCCCCATTCAATTTCAGGTAAGGCTTCAACAATATGTTTTTGCTGGAAGGTGCCGTCCATCGTCGTACGCGTGATGTTGTAGTGCCACGCACGTCCATCCTCAAGCGGATAAAAACCTCTATCGCCACCAGAGCAGCCATTGAGCAACAACACCGAGAGCACGACGATGAACGCACGAGAGCCGATAACTTCAGCGTTTAGGTTAAATCTTAAGGATGTTCGAGCTTGCATAGCCCACCATAATAGCGGGCGACAAACCATAATGAAAAGCGTAGGAAGAAGGCCGCGCGTTTCGCAAAATAAAACGCGCGGCCTAGATGCTTACCCGATGTTTGGTCCTCAGGCGGGTGGGAACTCGATAGTAATGAAACGAGTGGCATCGTTGCGATGGACAAGCACAGGGACTACCGAGCCAGGTTCACTTTGTTTGGCGAGGCTGGCAAGCTCTTGAGCAGAGCTTACGCTTTGATGGTCATAAGAGAGAATAATATCGTTTGCTGCGAGACCCGCATTAGCCGCCGGTTTGCCAGGCTCAACCGCCGCAACTTTAACGCCGTTGTCTAAACCTTGCGCATCGCGCTCTTGCGCGTTCAAGTTGGCTACGGTCATTCCTAACGGTCCCGGCTCGGCCGCGGCTAGCGGCACGTCACCTGAATTAAGGTTGCCAACCACAACATCGATTTTCCGTTCTTTGCCGTTACGCAATATTGTGAGCGGTACTTTGCTGCCAATGGAAGTTGCTGCCACTAACGGCGGAAGATCCGATGAGCGGGTAACAGTCTTGCCGTTGAAACTCAAAATAACGTCGCCCGTACGAAGTTTCGCCGATGCAGCTGGGCTGTTCGGTTCGACGCTTCGAATGAGCGCGCCTGTGGGTTGCGGCAACTTAAATGATTTTGCTAAAGCGCTATCAAGTTCCTGGATACCAACGCCCAGCCAACCGCGCTCAATTTCGCCAGAGGTTTTAAGCTGCGTGGCGATGCTGTCGGCCAGATTAATGGGGATAGCAAACGACAAACCCATATAGCCGCCGGTACGACTGAAGATTTGCGAGTTAATCCCAATAACTTCACCCTCGAGATTGAATAGAGGACCACCCGAGTTGCCCGGGTTGAGAGCTACATCGGTTTGGATGAACGGCACGTAGGTGTCGTTTGGCAGGCTGCGGGAAACGGCGCTAACAATGCCCTGGGTGGCGGTTTGTTCAAGCCCAAAAGGTGCACCAATGGCGAGTACCCACTGGCCAACTTTCACTTTGTCGGAATCGCCGAGCTTCGCGTGAGCAAGGTTTTGCTGGTCGATCTTAAGCACTGCAATGTCGCTGTGATTATCGCTACCAACCAAAGATGCCACGAATTCTTGGCGGTCATGCATGCGCACAATAATTTCTTGCGCTTCACGCACCACGTGCGCGTTGGTCAAGATGTATCCGTCGCTACTTACGACAACACCGGAACCAATTGAATCGCTACGTCGCGGCGCCGGCGCTTGACCGCGTTGGCCAGGTCCAAACTCAGGGTTTTGAAATTGGAAAAAGCGCTGTAAAAACTCTGGCACTTGCTGGGGCGCTTGTTGTGCGTGCGCCGAACTTTGCGCGAGTCCGCGAGATTGGATGTTTACTACGGTGGGTGAGTAGTTATCCACCAACTGTTCAAAATCAGGCAGTGATTTGGCTTCCGCGGTTTGCAAAATCAGCAGTAACAAAGTTGCGATAAAACTGAGCGACAATGCGTATTGGACCCGCCGCGGAACGGATAGGGTTAACGGGGAAGGATGTTTACTAAGCATCACGAGATTCTCCAAGCTAGTAATAAAGTCCTATTTGTGACCTCGCGCAGTGCATGAGATTTCATTAAATTTTGGTAATGTTTTGACCTTACGGGCCGCCAACATACCTGTCCGATTGGACAAAATACGGGGAGATTGACTTCCTTTAAGTCGGTGGCTTTAGTAGTATTCGCCATGGCCGCGATCGGGAGATGTCCCGACCGTTTGGTGCGGTGAGGACAAAGGCTCCGTCGTTTCGAAATGAAACGGTGTTTTACGGTGAGATTAAACAGAAACTTGGGGTTGGGAGTGCTAGATGATATCGGCTTATAGATGGGTGCCAAGCAAGACGTTAACTTGGTTCACCCAGATGCTTTTTTGGGGGATTCTTTGTAGTGGGGGGCTTTCGGCCAACGTGTCGGCGGCGGACGGCGACGCAGCCCGTGGCGAAAAATTAGCCCTGACGTGCTTAGGTTGTCACGGCGTTAAAGGCTATTACAACACCTATCCGACCTATCATGTGCCCAAATTGGGCGGCCAAAGCGCTAAGTACATAGAAAGCGCGCTAAAAGCGTATGCCGACGGTTCGCGGTCGCACGATACAATGCACGCTAACGCTGCCAACCTTAGTGAGCAAGACATGGCCGATATTGGCGCCTACATGACGCAAGCCGGCGAATAAGCCAAACCTTTAAGAACCCCTAACAGTAAAGAATGCACATGAATTATAAAACTCTCTATCGCTTGATTCTGATTGTTTTCTGTCTCGGTGCGTTGGCGATGACTTCTGCCGTTTTCGCCGAGGACGACGAAGACGAAGAAGACGATCTGTCGTTCAGCTTTGAGGAAAAATTGGCCTCGTGCGGCGCATGCCACGGCGAAAATGGGGATAAACCGCTAGCGCCCGAGTATCCGATCCTGGCGGGACAGTACCCCGACTACATTGCGCAAGCATTGCGACAGTACAAATCTGGCCATCGAACCAACCCTATCATGGCGCAGCAGGTCGAATTGCTTGAACTAACGGACGCCGATATGGTGCGGCTGGGCAAGTACTTTGGGGCCAAACCCGGCCTTAAGAACCTCACTAAGTAATAATTCAGTTATAAGTAAAAATATTTTTATAACTTGAGGCTATAAAAAATAGCCTCAACGTCTCCTATTCGCTACAATAGGTCACCTATCTAGCGGGACCAAAGAAAAACAAGCAGGAGCGATGTGGTGGCTCTGCTTACCTCCCGCCTTTCTCGCGCCGGCGAGCTGATAGACCCCGTCCTCGTCTTTGCCGGACAAGTCTATTAACCAGAATTTCTGGCGCCTCATGCCCGAAAATAACTAAACAAATGCGGTTTGTGGAAATATAACTATGGCTTCGAATTTGTCTTTAAATAAAAAATGGGTGGGCGAGACCGCCATATCCGAGCCCAGAAAGTTTAAGGCTTTTACCGAACGGAATTTCGACCAGATTAGCCAACTTGGCGGCCTCTCCGAGGAGGCTAAATTCGAAATGAAGGTAGTCGCGAGCGTGCTGCCGTTTCGTGTGAATGCCTATGTGCTTGACGAGTTAATCGATTGGTCAAACATCCCTAACGATCCGATTTTTCAACTAACCTTTCCGCAACGAGGGATGCTGCCAGACGCGGCGTTCTCAAAGATGGCAGACTGCCTAAGGGCGGATCCGACCGCAGCGGAACAACGCCAAGTCGCCAACGAAATTCGCATGACGCTTAATCCGCACCCGGCGCATCAGCAAACGTTGAATGTGCCCGAGTTGGATGGTCAGTCCCTTGAGGGCATTCAACACAAATATCGGGAGACGGTGTTGTTTTTCCCAAGTCAGGGACAAGTCTGTCACGCTTACTGCACGTTTTGTTTTCGGTGGGCCCAGTTTGTTGGCGATAAGACGCTGCGTTTTGCCAGCGCAGAAATGGGATCGCTGAAAGAGTACCTGATTAAACACCCGGACGTGAGCGATGTGCTGATTACCGGCGGCGACCCAATGGTGATGAAAACCGCCAATTTTGCCACCTACATTGATGGCTTACTGGCGCCCGAGTTAGCCCATATTCAAACGATCCGCATTGGCACGAAAGCCGTATCTTATTGGCCGCAACGATTCGTCAGCGATCCAGATGCTGATGATTTACTAAGAACGATCGAGCGCGCGGTCGCGGCCGGCAAGCAGGTTGCGTTGATGCTACACCTAAATCATTGGCAAGAATTGATGACGCCAATGGCTGAGCAAGCAATTGCGCGGTTGCGGGAAACCGGCGCAATATTACGAGCGCAGGCACCCGTGTTGCGGCATATCAACGATAAAGCGGCCGACTGGGCTAAAATGTGGACGAAAGAAGTCGCCTTGGGCGTGTATCCCTATTATATGTTTGTAGAGCGAGACACCGGCGCAAAAGCCTATTTCGAGCTGCCGCTGGTTGAGGCATGGGACATCTATCGCGACGCGATGAAACAAGTTTCTGGCTTGGCGCGTACAGCGCGGGGGCCATCGATGAGTGCGGGTCCGGGTAAAGTGGAAGTTCAAGGTGTGACGGAGATTCATGGTGAAAAAGTATTCGCGCTTCGATTCATTCAGGGGCGAAACCCTGAATGGGTGCAAAAGCCATTTTTTGCCAAGTACGATGCGAAGGCCACCTGGTTGGATGGGCTGCAACCGGCGTTCGCGGATAAGTTCTTTTTCGAAGACGAATATCAACAAATGTTGTCCACAGCTTAGGTCGACATTCACGCATGTAAATGTTTATAACGGCGCTAGCGCCGAGTTTCTTGCGAGCGCTACACTAAGCTGGAATCATTTTTACAATGCGCTCTGCCGCGTTCTGGTAAACGCAAAATCGGCTTAATGAAATCGCGTTCAATTCAATCCAAAATTTTTGGGCTAAGTGCACCGCTAGTCGTGCTAGCAATTGGCATTGCTATTGCCGCGTATTTTATCAGCTCGCGCCCTAAAGCGAGACCAAGAGACTTATCGGAAGTTGCGCAAGCAGTTAGCGTCGTTGGTGCAGAGATCGCGACCGCAACGCCTGAGATCAAAAATTTTGGAGAAGTGATTGCGAGCCGAGAGGCGGAGATGCGAGCAATGGTCGCAGGACGCTTGGTTTTTTTGTCCGAACAGCTGCAAGACGGGGCGATCATTACGGAAGGGACAAAAATTGCTGAAGTGGATCCATTCATTTACCAACAAGCGCTGGAACAAGCGCAAGCAAATCTCGCCGAAGCCGAAGCGCGCTTGGGCGAACTAAAATCTGATGTTCAGACTACGCAGCGCTTATTAGAAATTTCCAACGAACAACTGAAGCTTCGAGAGCGCGACCGAAAACGCAGTGCTGATCTCATCAAAAAAGGTCAAACGAGTAAGAAAGCGTTAGACGACGCGGAGATCGCATTAAACTTGGCGGCCGAATCGAAAGCGCAACGTCGACAAAGTTTATTGCGTGCGCAAGCGCAACTGAAACAGCAAAACGCATCGATATCACGTTTGAGTGCGGCCCTGGCCCAAGCTGAGCGCAACCTTTCAGACACTGTGATTACCGCGCCATTCGACGGCTATCTTGCTGATACGGGTGCGGCCTTAGGAAAGTGGTTGGGCGTGGGTGAGAGCATCGGCCGGCTAATTGCGAAAGACGAGTTACAGGTTCGTTTTCAGTTAAACAATGACGACTATGCGCGATTAATTTCCCAGGGGACAAGTGACGCCTTATTCAGTAGAGAAGTCCAAGTGAATTGGCAACTCGGTGACAACGAATTCCAATATTCAGGACAGGTAGAGCGCAGTGCTGCTGAAATCGATCCAGCCAGCGGCGGTGTGTTAGTCTATGCCCGAGTCGCTAGCGAAGAGCACAACTCTAATCATGCTAATGCGTTACGCCCCGGTGCGTTCGTTGAAATTTCGCTGGCCGATATTAGTTACCCTGACGTCGTCAAACTGCCCGAAGAAGCAGTCGTCGATGGACATTTGGTGTTCGTGGTTGAAGATAATCAGCTAACGGGAATCGACGTAGACGTTGTCCGGCGAGTGGGTGCGGAAGTGTTAGTGCGCGGCGATATTAAAGCGAGCGACTTTGTCGTGACAACGCCTTTTCCGAATATTGGACCAGGTGTTCGCGTGCGCGTTACCGAATGAGTCAGTCCTCGCAACCAGCGCCCGGCCCCATTGCGTTATTTGCGGCTCATCCAACGGCAGCGAATCTGCTGCTGGCCTTGATGTTGGTCTGCGGGTTATTCGCAGTAAATCAAATCAATCGGCAGTTTTTCCCTGATTTCGGCATCGATTTCGTTACCGTGATCATCGAATGGCCCGGCGCATCGGCGGAAGATATAGACAACAATATCGTGCAAGCCGTTGAACCGGCAGTAAGATTTCTCGGCGGTGTAGACAGCGTTAATTCTTC